>CAZQMH010000040.1:0-14462 GCA_964594435.1 uncultured Alcanivoracaceae bacterium | reverse complement strand
TGGCAGTGATGCGATTGGCGGTATTGTTTCTATTCAAACCTATAATCCGCAAGATTTAACTCGTTTCAACGATAATAACCGTTTTTTTAAGTTCAGAATCGGCTACGATGGCAAGACACATGGTCGGGTTGCAAGCAGTTTAATGGCATTTGATAACAAGAGATTTGGTACAATCATTGCCTTAACCCAACGCGACGGTAAGGCATTGATAAACCATGCCTCGAACCATGATGCTCGTGACTTTGGTGATTGGGATGCTCAAAGCTTGATGGCAAAGTTTGTCATCAATACAGATGGCAGCAATAACTTAAGTATAGGGTTCAATGGTAAAAAGTCTGATAATTTTACCCAAATCAATTCATTTATTGGGCAAGGTCGCTTTGCCCGAACCACCGAATTAGCCGCAAACGATAGCCGCAACGTCAACCGCATGACGCTGGATTATGATTTTAGCATTGATAACGCTCTTTTTGATGATGGCATTGTTCGTGCCTATTATGCCAGCACCGAGTTTAAGCAAAATACGGATGAAAAAAGATTTTCACGTCATGGCACACCTCTGGCACAGTTTAGGCACTTTGAATTTGAACAGCAAAACTCAGGTGTCGAACTCAATCTTACCAAAACTTACCAAAGCAATTGGGCAACGCAACATATTATTTATGGTTTAGAGTACAAATCAGCAGATATTCAGGAATTTCGTGACGGCTATGAAACCAATTTAACCACTGGTATTACTGTTCCGATAATTTTAGGCGAAGGTTTTCCACGCAGAGATTTTCCCAACTCTCAAGTTGATGAGCTGGGGATGTTTGTGTTGGATGAAATAAAAATTGCAGACAGTGCTTGGACGATTATCCCTGCCTTGCGTTTTGATTATTATGATTTATCACCAACACGTGATGCCTTGTTTGATGCCAATGGTGCTGCTACAGAAATAGTAGCCATTAAGGAGTCGAATTTTTCGCCTAAACTTGGTGTGATGTATGAACTCAATACCAACAGCAATATCTATGCCCAATACGTTCGTGGGTTTCGAGCCCCACCTTTTGATGATGTTAATATTGGGTTGAATATTCCAATCTTTCATCTGCGAGCAATTGCCAACCCCAATCTCAAGTCGGAAACCTCCAATGGTTTTGAAGTTGGTTTTCGATATTTTGGCGACAAACAACAATTTAATATGACTGTCTTTTTGACCAGGTACAAAGACTTTATACAGAGTAAGGCTCGTCTTGGTTTTGATCCGGCTACCCAAACCTTGCTTTTTCAATCGATAAATATTGATAGTGCTGAAATTTCAGGCATGGAAATAAGTCATAAATGGCAAATCAATGATGCATTTTCAACTTATACCTCCTTGGCAATCACCACTGGCGTTAACAGAACCAAAGACGAGCCTTTAAATAGCATCTCACCTGCAAAAATTATTAATAATATTCAATGGCAATCAGTTAATAATAAGTGGAATATCAACCTCTATTCAACTTTTGTAGCGAAACAAGACGCCATTGCCCAAGAGCGACATGATTTGTTTCAACCCGCTGGTTACAGTGTTTTTGATATGTTTATTGACTACAAACTATCCAAAAAACAACAATTAAGATTAGGCTTCTTTAATCTCACCGATAAAAAATACTTTGACTGGCAACAAGTCAGGAACTTTGAAGAAAATGAGGCCATCCTCGAATCCTTATCAAAACCGTCAAGAAATATTTCCTTTTCCTATGCAATTGAATTTTAATACCGCTAAAAATCAGCCAAATTAAGCAAAATCGACAAAATCTTTGCTTAATTTGGCATTTGTTTTAATTATTTAATACCCGAACGTGCAGGAGTGTATTATAATTCGCACGCTATTTTATCGGTGCGTCAAATATGTCAAGAAAATTATTGGTTGCGGGAAACTGGAAACTTAATGGAACCCATGCGATGACGCGTGAATTAATTTCTGCCATTAAAACAGGTTTGCCAGAAAATAAAAACTTTCAAGTTGCTGTATTTCCACCATTTGTCTACTTGTCACATGCGGCAAAATTGGTTGATGAAGTTCTGATGTTGGGAGCTCAAACCTTAAGCGAGCACGAGAAAGGGGCTTTTACAGGAGAAGTTTCGGCTCAAATGTTACAAGAAGTCGGTTGCCAAATGGTATTGGTTGGGCATTCAGAACGACGCGACTATTTTGCTGAAAACAATGAAGCGATTGCCAAAAAGTTTCAGGCCGCACAAAAACAAGGTTTAACCCCCGTTTTGTGCTGTGGTGAAACATTAGAACAACGAAAAGCAGGCATTACCAAAGAGTTTGTAGGGCAACAAATAAATGCGGTTATTGAACTGGTTGGCATTGAAGCTTTTGCCAATGCGGTCATCGCTTATGAACCAATTTGGGCAATTGGCACAGGCATGACAGCCACAGCACAACAAGCACAAGCTGTTCATGCATTTATTCGTTCTCTATTGGCACAAAAATCTGTTACAATAGCCGACCGTGTACAAATTCTGTATGGCGGTAGTGTAAAAGGCAGTAATGCCAAAGAATTATTTTCCATGCAAGATATTGATGGTGGTTTGATAGGTGGAGCCTCTTTAACCAGCGAAGATTTTCTTGCAATTTGTAAACAAGCGGATAAATTATCACAATAAATCAGATAATTATCCCAAAAAGTGAGTTAAAAAAACATGTCAGTTAATTTGTTAATAATATTTTTCGTTTTAGTAGTCGTGGCAATGATTGCTTTTATTTTGGTCCAAAAAGGAGCAGGAGCTACAGCGGGTTCCGCTTTTGGAAGTGGTGCATCAGCCACCGTTTTTGGAGCCAAAGGTTCAGGTAATTTCTTAACCAAAACCACCATGTTACTTGCTTTTTTATTTTTTGCAATCAGCATGTATATGGCAGTTCAAGCCAGCAAAGAATTTACCACACCAGATGATGGCAAGGTTGATTTAGGTGTATTTGGCACCGTCGATACCTCAAAATCTGACGTGCCTGAAATGAAACCAGCAGAAAACGATAAAAGCAACACGAACAACAGCGATGTTCCACAAGTGAAGGTCGAACAACAAGAAACAGCAAGTGATGTACCAACTGTATCACAAAGCACCGATGCTGAGACATCATTAAGCCAGGAAGCCAAGAACAAAGCCAATGCCGTCAAAGATATGATGACCGAAAAAGTGGAACAAGTTAAGGACGAGGCTGCTGAAAAATTAGATGCGACAAAAGACAAAATCATTGAAAAAGCAAGCCAAAAAGTAGAAGAAGCAAAGCAGCAAGTAGAAGAAAAAATAGATGGTTAAAAATTATTGATGTAAATCAATTTTGAAACACCAAAAATTAAGTAAAATTGCCAAGGTCGGCGTTAGATTTTAAATAATTAAGATAAGAGCTTTGTCTATAAATTATCAACACAATCATTTCAGGGAAATACTCAGTTTACTCGATAATTTTCGAACGCAGTTATTGTGGATTTATGAGGTTAAAAGCTAAAACGATTTTTTTGAGGTTATTTTGCCTTAGAAATCCACAAGAACAAGGCTGAAAATTTGAGTGGTTATTGACCTACTCGATAATTTTCGAACGCAGTTATTGTGGATTTATGAGGTTAAAAGCTAAAACGATTTTTTTGAGGTTATTTTGCCTTAGAAATCCACAAGAACAAGGCTGAAAATTTGAGTGTATATTGACCTACTCGATAATTTTCGAACGCAGTTATTGTGGATTTATGAGGTAAAAGAAGCCAAAAAAATGCCGACGTGGTGGAACTGGTAGACACGCCATCTTGAGGGGGTGGTGGCTTTCAGCTGTGCCGGTTCGACTCCGGCCGTCGGCACCATTTATACAAAATACAACACATCCGTGTGTTGATTTTGGGTACTGAAGTCTAGTCATCCATGACTAGAATGAGAAAAAATACAAAATACAACACATCCGTGTGTTGATTTTGGGTGCTAAAGTCTAGTCATCCATGACTAGAATGAGAGTTTATACAAAATACAACACTTCGGTGTGTTGATTTTGAGGGATAAAATAGGGTCATTCAGGGAAGAGCCGTAAGTTTTTCGTTACCTTTGGTGATAAAGGTAAATAATTGGTGGGATAAAACTCACCTTGTAGATGTTATTTTGTTATAGAGGTGAACTATGCTGGCACAATATTTTCCAGTATTAATGTTTTTGGGTGTGGCCGTGGGTCTTGCCTTAGTTTTATTATCGGTGGGCTTTATTCTGGGCCCGAGAAATTCCAATGAAGAAAAAGCGTCGGCTTATGAGTGTGGCTTTGAGGCATTTGATGATGCTCACATGAAATTTGATGTGCGTTTTTATTTGTTGGCGATTATCTTTATTATTTTCGATTTAGAAATAGCTTTCATGTTTCCGTGGGCGGTTATTTTGGATAAATTGGGTGGTTTTGGTTTGGCGGATATGTTTGCTTTCTTATTTATTTTAGTGATTGGTTTTGTTTATGCTTGGAAAAAAGGAGCCTTAGAATGGGAGTAAAGAATAAAGTTAACGTTAATACATCCACCGATTTTTCCAACTTAGAGGTTGGCGTTGTTGACGCTATTACACATCCTTATGAACAACAAGGGTTTGATAATAAAGGATTTTTTACGGCAAGATTAGATGATGTTATTGGTTGGGCTCGAACAGGTTCTTTGTGGCCGATGACTTTTGGTTTGGCATGTTGTGCGGTTGAAATGATGCAAGCAGGTGGTGCTCGTTATGATTTGGATAGGTTTGGGATTATTTTTAGACCTTCTCCTCGTCAATCGGATGTGATGATTGTGGCTGGGACGTTGGTCAATAAAATGGCACCCGCTTTACGTAAGGTTTATGACCAGATGGCGGATCCTAAATATGTCGTATCTATGGGCAGTTGTGCCAATGGTGGTGGTTATTACCATTATTCTTACGCGGTGGTACGAGGTTGTGATCGTGTGGTGCCTGTGGATGTTTATGTGCCTGGTTGCCCTCCAACTGCTGAGGCTTTAATTTATGGTTTGTTGCAATTGCAGAAAAAAATTAAACGAACCAATACCATTGCAAGATAACGCTTATGAATGATAAAAAAATGAGTCTAAAAAAACAGCTTGAGTCACATTTTGGTGATTTGCTATTCAATATTGTTGTTCAGCATGGTGAAATTTCTGCCGAAGTTGCTCCTGAAAACTGGCAACAAGTTTGTATAAAGTTGCGCGATGATGCTCAATTTTCTTTTGAGCAGTTGATTGATTTGTGCGGCATTGATTACCTTACATTTGGTGAGGGTGAATGGAATACCGATGATGCTACAAGCACGGGTTTTTCACGTGGTCTTGGTAAAAAAGGACCTGGACGTTTTTCATGGGAAAATCGCACGACGGAGAAAATAGACAAACGTTTCGCTGCCGTTATTAACCTGTTGTCGATAAAACATAATCGCCGCTTAAGATTAAAATGCTTTGCTCCTGATACTGGCATCCTTGCCGTGCCTTCGTTGGTGAAAGTTTGGTCTTGTGCTGATTGGTTTGAGCGTGAAGCATTTGATTTGTACGGTATTATTTTTGTTGGCCACCCAGATTTACGTAGAATTTTAACCGATTATGGTTTTATTGGTCATCCTTTGCGTAAAGATTTCCCTTTAATTGGTAATGTGGAAGTGCGTTACGATGAAGAAAAAGGGCGGGTCGTGTATGAGCCTGTTTCTATCGAGCCACGCGTGACTATTCCAAAAACCGTTCGCAAAGATGCGCGTTATGCTGATATTCAAGAACAATTAGAGGAGGACAGTTAATAATGTCAGAAATAAAAAATTATACCATTAACTTTGGTCCTCAACATCCTGCTGCACATGGTGTGTTGCGATTAATTTTAGAAATGGATGGCGAAGTGATTGTGCATGCAGATCCACATGTGGGCTTATTGCACCGTGGCACCGAAAAATTAGCCGAATCCAAGCCATTTAACCATTCCATTGGTTACATGGACAGACTGGATTATGTTTCCATGATGTGTAATGAGCATGGGTATGTGCGTGCTATTGAAAAACTACTCAATATTGAGGCTCCAATTCGTGCCCAATATATTCGTACCATGTTTGATGAAATTACCCGTATTTTAAATCATTTGATGTGGATTGGCACCCATGGTTTGGATTTGGGAGCCATGACCTTGTTTTTGTACGCCTTTCGCGAACGTGAATATTTGATGGATTGTTACGAAGCGGTCTCAGGTGCGAGGATGCACGCAACGTATTATCGACCTGGTGGTGTTTACCGAGATTTACCCGATTACATGCCCAAACACGCCGAAAGCAAATGGACTAAGGGCAAAGCATTAAAGCAAGTTAATGCATGGAGGGAAGGTTCATTATTGGATTTTATAGAACATTTCACTAATTATTTTCCAGAAAAAGTAGCAGAATATCGCACTTTATTAACCGATAACCGTATTTGGAAACAAAGAACAGTTGGTATTGGTGTGGTTTCTCCTGAGCGTGCTTTGCAATTAGGCTTTACTGGTCCCATGTTGCGTGGTTCGGGAATTGAATGGGATTTACGTAAAAAACAAACGTATGCGGCTTATGATAAGGTGGATTTTGATATTCCTGTTGGCGTTAATGGCGATTGTTACGACCGTTATTTAGTGCGTATGGAAGAAATGGTTCAATCTAATAAAATCATTGCACAATGTGTTAAATGGCTAAAAGAACATCCAGGACCGGTTATGTTGGATGACTATAAAGTGGTACCACCGAGCCGTGAAATGATGAAAAATGATATGGAATCATTAATCCATCATTTTAAACTCTTTACCGAAGGTTATACCGTGCCAAAAGGTGAAGTGTATGCGGCTGTTGAAGCACCCAAAGGTGAATTTGGCGTGTATATGGTAGCCGATGATTCCAATAAACCTTTTAGAATGAAAATTCGAGCTCCTGGCTTTGCTCATTTATCCGCGATGAATGAAATGGTCAAGGGTTCCATGTTAGCAGATGTTGTATCGGTTATCGGTACAATGGATATCGTATTCGGGGAGATTGATAGATAATGTATCAAGTAAATCCACAAGAAAAAGACAAAACACTCGCCGATGAGTTACTCACGGCAGAGACAAAAAAACACATTGATGGTTGGTTAAAAAAATACCCAATTGATCAAAGACGTTCCGCCATTATTGGTGCTTTGCATGCTGCCCAAGAACAAAATGAAGGTTGGCTAAGCAAAGACATCATGACCGCAGTGGCACAATATTTAGAAATTCCACCTATTTGGGCGTATGAAGCGGCAAGTTTTTACAGCATGTTTCATACCCAAAGCTGTGGCAAACACAAGGTCTCGATTTGTACCAATATTTCCTGTATGCTCAATGGAGCCGATAAGGTTGTGGCAGCAGCGGAGAAAAATTTAGGCATAAAACTCGGAGAAACCACCAAAGATGGCAAAATCATGTTGGTTAAGGAAGAAGAATGTGTCGCTGCCTGTGTGGGTGCTCCTGTGATGCTGGTCGATGGTCATTACCACGAAAAACTCAGCGAAGATGAAGTCAATAGATTATTGAACGAATTGCAGGAGAAGGACTAATGGTTGAACAAATTCATGTCAGTTTAAACCCTGCAAAAGATGCAAGTTTACAAAATTATTTAGACAGAGGCGGTTATGCAGCATGGAAAAAAATTATCGCTGAAAAAACCGATCAAGACGAAATCATTAACACCGTCAAAGCCTCAGCCTTGCGAGGACGAGGTGGTGCTGGTTTTCCAACAGGCTTAAAATGGTCGTTTATGCCGAAAAAAGCCCCTGGACAAAAATACGTACTGTGCAACTCGGATGAATCCGAGCCTGGCACTTGTCACGACCGAGATATTTTACGTTATAACCCTCATGCAGTAATCGAAGGCATGGCAATTGGTGCTTATGCTATGGGAGCAACCGTTGGTTACAATTATTTGCGTGGCGAATTTCACCACGAACCTTTTGAAGCTTTTGAACAAGCCTTAAAAGATGCTTATGCAGCGGGTTTGCTGGGCAAAAATATCATGGATTCTGGCATTGACTTTGATTGTTATGGCGTGATTGGCGCTGGTGCTTATATTTGTGGCGAAGAAACCGCTTTGATGGAATCGCTTGAAGGTAAAAAAGGTCAACCACGTTTTAAACCGCCATTTCCTGCTAATTTTGGCATTTATGGCAAGCCAACCACCATTAATAATACCGAATCTTTTGCTTCAGTTCCTTTAATAATGACCAAAGGTGCACAATGGTTTTTAGAATTAGGCAAACCCAACAACGGTGGGGTGAAATGTTTTTCAGTTTCGGGTCATGTTAAAAATCCGGGCAATTTTGAAATTCCATTAGGCACACCTTTTAAAGATTTGTTAGAAATGGCGGGCGGCATGCGTCCTGGTCGCACATTGAAGTGCGTTATTCCAGGTGGTTCTTCCATGAAAGTCTTAACCGCCGAAACCATGATGGGCATTACCATGGATTATGATGCTATTGGACAAGCGGGTTCGGGCTTGGGTTCTGGTGCCGTTATTGTGATGGACGACACCACTTGTATGGTCAAGGTTTGCCAGCGATTATCGCGTTTTTATTACATGGAATCGTGTGGGCAATGCACGCCATGCCGAGAAGGCACGGGTTGGATGTATCGTGTTTTAACCCGAATTTTAGATGGCAATGCCACGATTGAAGATGTCAAAATGTTACGCACGGCTGCCAATCAAATCGAAGGTCATACCATTTGTGCCTTTGGTGAAGCTGCTGCATGGCCCGTACAAGGTATTTTGGCAAAATATTGGGATGAATTTGAATATTATGTTGAGCATGGACGTTCGATGGTTGAGGAGGTTGCTTAATGTCTGCAGAGAATAAAATCCCAGATAACATGGTACGCATCGAAATTGATGACAAAGAAATGATTGTGCCACGTGGTTCAATGGTGATTGAAGCCGCTGACAACAACGGCATCAGTATTCCACGTTTCTGTTACCACAAAAAATTATCCATCGCTGCCAATTGCCGCATGTGCATGGTTGATGTCGAAAAAGTTCCAAAACCTTTGCCCGCTTGTGCTACGCCTGTGATGCCCGATATGAAGGTGTACACCAAATCCAAGCGTGCCATTGATGCCCAACGCAATGTCATGGAGTTTTTGTTGATTAACCATCCGCTGGATTGTCCGATTTGTGACCAAGGCGGCGAGTGCGAATTGCAAGACCAGTCCATGGGTTATGGACGAGGGGTTTCTCGTTATGTCGATTCTAAACGGGTTGCCGTTGATGAGAATATTGGCTCTTTAATTTCGACTGACATGACACGTTGCATCACGTGTACACGTTGTGTCAGATTTTTGGATGAAATTACTGGCACCGATGAACTGGGCGGAATAGGGCGAGGCGATAGAACCCAAATTGGCACGGCTGTTGGGCGTTCAATTGATTCGGTTATGTCAGGCAATATCATAGATTTGTGCCCAGTTGGTGCCTTAACCAACAAACCGTTCCGTTTTAAAGCACGGGCTTGGGAACTGATGTCGGCACAAGGTGTTTCCATGCACGATGCCATTGGTTCTAACCTTTATTACCACACACGTCATGGCAAAATCTTGCGCACCGTTCCGCGTGATAACGAAGCATTGAACGAAGCGTGGATTTCTGATAGAGACCGATACGGTGTTTTGGGTCAAGATGCCGATGACAGAATGACGGTTCCAATGATAAAAGAAAACGGGCAGTGGAAAGAAACCAATTGGGCAAGTGCAATGGATTTTGCGGTGCGTAAATTGCAAGCCCATGATGCCAAAAATACCGCTGTTTTAGCAGGCAATCAATCAACCAATGAAGAATATTTCTTGTTACACAAATTATTTAAGGCATTGGGTTGTGATAATATTGATTACCGCTTAGGGCAAGCAGATTTCAGTCAAGCTCATCGTTTACCGCGTATGGATTTAAACTTGGATGAAGTGGCAAACAACCAACAAATCGTTTTAATTGGTTCACATGTGGGTCACGAACAACCTATTTTAGCCCACAGAATACGCCAATCTTGGTTGAAGAACGGTTCAAAAGTTTCAATTTTCAACCCCAAACAATACCATTTTAATTTTGAAACATTTCATCACTTTGTAGGCAATCAAATTGACTGGGTGCAAGGTTTGGGTTCTTTGGCTCATTGTGTTGCTGATTTAAGCAAGCACCAAGCTGATGGTGAATTGGGTGAGTGGATAAACACCCAAAACACCGATGAAAACCTTAATAATTTAGCCAGAGCTTTGCTGGCAAAAGACAATAATGTGCTGTTTGTTATTGGTCAGATTGCCAACAATCACCCGCAAGCGAGCTTGATTAAAGCCTTAGTTGCGTGGTTATCCAGCCAAACAAACGGCAAAGTTTATGAAATGGCAAGTGGAGCTAATGCGGTTGGTGCCGAAATTTGTGGCATGAGTGCACAAAATAATGTGGCTGATATTTTAGCCAGCGATGCCAAGTCATTTGTGATTTACCAAGCAGAAAATGATGATTTTGCCAATGCTTATGGTGCTCAAATCAAGTTAGAAGATGCTGATTCGGTTGTTTTGATGGCGAGTTTTGCCGATGACAACATGAAAAAAGTCGCCGATGTGATTTTGCCTATTGGTTTAGCCTCAGAAGTGGCTGGTAGTTATTTTAATAATTTTGCCCACATGCAAAAATTTTCTCCAGCGGCAAAATTACCCGATGAAACAAAACCAGGTTGGCGTGTTTTACGGGTGTTGGGCAATATGTTAAATGTCGATGGTTTTAGTTACGATACTATTGATGAAATAACAGATGAAGTGGCAAAACTTAAAGTTCATGCTGGGCATATAAATGTCGATGTTAAGGTTGATACGTTAGATGTAACAGATTTCGTCTTGTTTAATGAGACAAGCATTTATGATGTCGATATGTTGACCAGACGTTCGCAGCCTTTGCAAGATACGGTTCATGCCAGCACCGATAATTTGAACATCAACAGCGTTGATGCCAAAAAACTCGGCATAGAAAATGCCATGCAAATTATTATTAACCAAAAAGTCGATGGCGATACCATCAGCCAATCCCTTTTTGCCAATATTGATGATAATGTGCCAGCAGGTTCGGTCAATGTGCATAAATGTGTGGGTTTGCGAACCGATGCCTTAAATGTCACTTTAATTGTGGGAGATAGCGTATGATTTGGGATCAAATTTTGATGATTTTATGGATTTTGGTGAAAATTGTTGCCATAGTTTTGCCATTGATTATCGTTGTTGCTTATCTGACTTATGCCGAACGCCGTGTGATTGGCTTTATGCAAGGTCGCATGGGACCCAATCGGGTCGGGTTGTTTGGTAAAAAGCTGTGGGGATTAGCTCAGCCTTTTGCCGATACGGTGAAATTGTTGTTAAAAGAGATTATTTTTCCTGCTAATGCCAATAAGTTTTTATTCCTCTTGGCTCCCGTCATTACACTTGCTACGGCTTTTGCGGCTTGGGCCGTTGTGCCTTTTAGCGATGGGATGGTGTTAGCTAATGTTAATGCGGGCTTGGTGTATATCTTGGCAATGACATCTTTGGGTGTGTATGGTGTGATTATTGCTGGTTGGGCATCAAATTCCAAATATGCCTTGCTTGGTGCTTTGCGAAGTGCGGCACAAATTGTTTCCTATGAAATTGCCATGGGTTTTGCTTTGGTTGGGGTTTTGATTGCCGCAGGTTCATTAAATTTAACTGAAATTGTACATGCTCAAAATGGTGGTTTTCTCAATTGGTTCTTCTTGCCCTTGTTTCCTTTGTTTGTCATTTATTTTGTCTCAGGAGTAGCAGAAACAAACCGTGCCCCATTTGATGTGGCTGAAGGTGAGAGTGAAATTGTTGCGGGCTTCCATGTGGAATATTCTGGTGCGGCTTTTGCCTTGTTCTTTTTGGGTGAATACGCCAATATGATTATGATTTCTTCTTTGGCAGCCATTATGTTTATGGGTGGTTGGAATTCGCCTTTTTGGGGGAATTCTTGGATTGCTCAACCCAGTATTTTATGGTTCTTTATGAAAGCAGGGTTCTTCTTGTTGTTGTATTTATGGTTTAGAGCCACTTTTCCTCGTTACCGTTACGATCAAATCATGCGTTTGGGGTGGAAAATATTTATTCCCATTACCATTGTTTGGATTATGGTTGTGGCAGTTATGAAAGTTTATCACGTTGGTCCTTGGTTTTAGGCGGGTTTGAGATATGAAAATAATTAAATATTTAAAAAGTTTAACCCTAAAAGAATTGCTCAATGGCATGAGCGTAACGGGCAAATATTTCTTCAAACGTAAATTTACCATACGTTACCCTGAGGAAAAAACGCCAAAATCGGATAGATTTAGAGGTTTACATGCTTTGCGACGTTATGAAAATGGTGAAGAGCGTTGTATTGCTTGTAAGTTGTGCGAAGCGGTATGCCCTGCGTTGGCAATTACCATTGATTCAGAAATGCGAGATGATGGTTCCAGACGCACAACCAAGTATGAGATTGATTTGTTTAAGTGTATTTATTGTGGTTTTTGTGAGGAGTCTTGTCCTGTTGATTCGATTGTTTTGACGGATATTCACGAGTTTCATTTTGAAGGTAAAAATAAAAATGTTTTGGATAAGCAGCAGTTATTGGCAATTGGGGATTTGCGTGAGAAGGAAGTCGCTAACGCCCGTAAAAATGATGCGGAGTACAGATAATGTTTGAATTTATTTTTTCACCTCACGGTTATCAGATTATTTTGTTTTATGTCTATGCAGCGATTTTAATTGCTGCGGCACTGGCAGTTGTGACCATGCGAAATTCGATTTATTCGGCTTTGTTTTTGATTTTGGCATTTTTTAGTGCGGCGGCTTTGTGGATGTTGCTTGAGGCTGAATTTTTGGCATTGACCTTGGTGTTGGTTTATGTTGGTGCGGTCATGGTTCTTTTCTTATTTGTTATCATGATGTTAGATATTAAAGTTAAGGCTAAATCTGGCATGAGTAACTACACCAAAATGGGTCTGTTTATAGCCTTGCTTATGGCACTTGAGATGATTATGTTGCTGGGTAAAAAACTCACGTCGGTTATTCCACAAGGTGAAATTATCAAACATGCCGAGGGGCACAGCAATGTTAAGGAAGTGGCAAGTAGTCTTTATACGCAATATGTTTTACCATTTGAATTGGCATCCATTATTTTGTTGGTGGCTCTAGTAACCGCCATTTTATTAACTTTGCGTAGCAGAAACGATTACAAACGGGTTGATCCTGAGAGTCAAGTTCATGTTAAAGCGACTGATAACCGCATGAAAATTGTGAAGATGAAAGCCCAAAAGGGTAATGATATTGGAGGTGAGTCATGAGTTTGACCCATTATTTGGTTTTGGCTGGTGTCTTATTTGTCATCAGTATTGCGGGGATTTTTATTAATCGCAGAAATATTTTGATACTTTTGATGTCAATTGAGTTGATGTTGCTTGCGGTGAATATTAATTTTATCGCCTTTTCATCATTTTTGCATGATATTGGTGGGCAAGTCTTTGTTTTCTTTATCTTAACCGTTGCGGCGGCTGAGGCGGCGATTGGTTTGGCAATTTTGGTGGTTATCTTCCGTCAGCGTCAATCGCTGGAAGTGGATAATCTCAATGAGTTAAAGGGGTAAGTACAATGAGTATGAATACATTATTAATCATTGCTTTATCGCCTTTATTTGGTGCTATTGTGGCAGGATTTTTAGGACGAAAAATTGGCAAAATTGGCTCGCATATTGTGACCATTGCCTCGGTTGCGATTTCTTGTGGACTTTCTCTTCACTTGTTGATGGGATTTTTAAATGGTGAGGTGACTGCATTTAACCAAAATGTTTATACGTGGATGACGGTTGGTGGTGTGCAGTTAAATGTTGGGTTTATGATTGATTCCCTGACTTTGGTGATGATGAGTGTCGTCACTTTTGTCTCTTTAATGGTGCATATTTATACCATTGGTTATATGCATGATGATTCGGGCTATCAGCGTTTCTTTGCTTACATTTCTTTGTTTACCTTTTCTATGCTGATGTTGGTCATGTCGAATAACTTCTTGCAGTTATTTTTTGGTTGGGAAGCCGTTGGTTTGGTTTCTTACCTTTTGATTGGTTTTTGGTTTAAAAAAGAAACGGCTATTTTTGCTAATATGAAGGCGTTTTTAGTCAACCGAGTAGGGGATTTTGGTTTCTTAATCGGTATTGCGGCAGTTATGATGTCTTTTGGTACGCTGGATTATGCTCAAGTATTTGCCCAATTACCTGATTTTGCCGATAAGACTATCAGTATTTTTCCTGGTGTTGATTGGTCTTTAATGACATTTATTGCAATCAGTTTGTTTATCGGTGCGATGGGTAAATCTGCTCAAGCACCTTTGCATGTGTGGTTGCCTGATTCGATGGAAGGTCCGACCCCGATTTCGGCATTAATTCATGCTGCGACTATGGTAAC
>CAZQMH010000039.1:0-14470 GCA_964594435.1 uncultured Alcanivoracaceae bacterium | reverse complement strand
AGTATAAACCCGATGAAAATCCAGAGAAATTTCAGGAAATTCAAGCGGCTTATAAATATGCTTTGGAAATTATAAGATGGGATACACAATTAAACGCTGAAGCTGAACCACGTGCTATTCCTGTTGAAATCTTCCATAATAAACATTTAAATAATAGTACTAATATCAGTGATGAAAACAATGAAGAAACTAGAATTATCAATGGTATACTTGAAAAAACAGAAAAGCTTTTACAATCAGAGCTTCTTGAAAGAGAAAACAAACACTACTGGAAATTTTTAGAAAACAGCAATAAAATTCTTGATCTTAAGGCAAGAGAGGTTTTTTCCCAACAACTATTCGCACTAATTTCGAAGTATAATTTAGCGTTTTATAAGTATAATAAGCGGGTAATTCTTTCTTCTAATATCATGGATTATATTAACAGTTTTGCTGATTGGGGAAGTCAATGGCAGGCATACAGTTATTTTTTTGAACCAGAAGAACTTCAAGCAATGTACATTGCAATTGAGGGGGAAGATAAAAAACTTCAAATTAGGCCAATCGATTTAAGTTTACGAATTCGCACATTATTTTCAGACCTTACAATTAGTTACTTTTTTGCTGCTTATTTTTACTATTTTAAGGATTATACATTTACAGAAACACTAATGTTGACCTTTAAAATATTTATTATTTCTGGTTTTTTCATTGAATTAGTGTTTAAGCAGAGTATTGCTAAATTTAATCGTAAAATTTTTATTGCGGACGAATTTGGAAATAAATGCTCGATTTTTAAAACTTTCATAAGACACTTGATAATAACTCTGACACTAACTCCTCTATATGTTTGGTCTTTTGATTTATCAATAGACGCAAAAATATGGATTGGTTTTTTTTGCATAATGATTTTTCTACATTTAATCACCATTTTAAATAAAGATAAATTATTTCATGACTTCGTTACAAATACCATTGTGCTTCGTAAAGAGTAACTATGAACTATTGGAAAACCCTCAACATAGAACCAACCGATGACAAAAAAGCCATCAAAAAAGCCTATGCGGTTTTAATCAAGCAGTATAAACCCGATGAAAATCCAGAGAAATTTCAGGAAATTCAAGCGGCTTATAAATATGCTTTGGAAATTATAAGATGGGATACACAATTAAACGCTGAAGCTGAACCACGTGCTATTCCTGTTGAAATCTTCCATAATAAACATTTAAATAATAGTACTAATATCAGTGATGAAAACAATGAAGAAACTAGAATTATCAATGGTATACTTGAAAAAACAGAAAAGCTTTTACAATCAGAGCTTCTTGAAAGAGAAAACAAACACTACTGGAAATTTTTAGAAAACAGCAATAAAATTCTTGATCTTAAGGCAAGAGAGGTTTTTTCCCAACAACTATTCGCACTAATTTCGAAGTATAATTTAGCGTTTTATAAGTATAATAAGCGGGTAATTCTTTCTTCTAATATCATGGATTATATTAACAGTTTTGCTGATTGGGGAAGTCAATGGCAGGCATACAGTTATTTTTTTGAACCAGAAGAACTTCAAGCAATGTACATTGCAATTGAGGGGGAAGATAAAAAACTTCAAATTAGGCCAATCGATTTAAGTTTACGAATTCGCACATTATTTTCAGACCTTACAATTAGTTACTTTTTTGCTGCTTATTTTTACTATTTTAAGGATTATACATTTACAGAAACACTAATGTTGACCTTTAAAATATTTATTATTTCTGGTTTTTTCATTGAATTAGTGTTTAAGCAGAGTATTGCTAAATTTAATCGTAAAATTTTTATTGCGGACGAATTTGGAAATAAATGCTCGATTTTTAAAACTTTCATAAGACACTTGATAATAACTCTGACACTAACTCCTCTATATGTTTGGTCTTTTGATTTATCAATAGACGCAAAAATATGGATTGGTTTTTTTTGCATAATGATTTTTCTACATTTAATCACCATTTTAAATAAAGATAAATTATTTCATGACTTCGTTACAAATACCATTGTGCTTCGTAAAGAGTAACTATGAACTATTGGAAAACCCTCAACATAGAACCAACCGATGACAAAAAAGCCATCAAAAAAGCCTATGCGGTTTTAATCAAGCAGTATAAACCCGATGAAAATCCAGAGAAATTTCAGGAGATTCAAGAGGCGTATAAACAAGCAATAACCTCTTTAACACAAGAACATAATACTGCGTTTAAAGAAGACTCACCATCCACTAGCTTATCCAAAAAAACGGCACTTACTCAAGCCTCTAAAGATGAAAATGAAATTGTTGAAAAAATATTATTAGAGATGCATTCACTAGTAAATGATGAATTAAAAGAACCTTACAATTTGCAACCGTGGCGTTTTATAGAAACATTCAAAAAAATTAATGACCTAGATTTAAAAGCACAAACCGCTCAAAAAGTATTTGAGCTTGTCGCTTATACCAATATTGAACATTTAAACATTAAACAGTCACTGAAAATTCCAATGACAATTATAAAATATTTGAATGGGGTTTTTAATTGGCAGTTATACTGGAAGGATTATCAAAAATTATTTCCAGAAGATGTATTAAATATGATGTTCTCTCAACTTGATAATGAAGAACCAGCCTATAAGATTGGTTTAATAAGTTACGAAGGTCGCTTAAAATGCTTTGTTTCAGACATGTATCCAAGTTTACTTATTGCTTTAATTGGGAATTTTTTTCATGAATATGGCACATTGGCATTTGAATTTGTTAAGCTTGCATTTTTAACTTATTCAATCCACCGTTTCATCTTTGAATTTTTATTTTTAAACAGTATTGGCAAACTTGCAAACAATGCCTTTCTAGTCAATAAACATGGAGAATTAGTTTCCAGAATAAAAATAATTATCAAACATTTGGTGATTAATTTCACCCTCTTTCCAATGTACGCATGGATATTCGATAGATTTTTAAATGATAAAATATTCTTATTTAATGAATACATTGATTATAAATATTGGTCATCCTT
This sequence comes from uncultured Alcanivoracaceae bacterium, assembly GCA_964594435.1. GTDB lineage: Bacteria > Pseudomonadota > Gammaproteobacteria > Xanthomonadales > Marinicellaceae > NORP309. The sequence goes on along the minus strand of CAZQMH010000039.1, from coordinate 11,465 downwards.
ATTTTGGGCACTGATTTTTGTCAATATCATCACATTAATAACAAAAAAGCGCTTTTTACATGAAATTTTTAGTGGTATCTACGTTATGCACAAAGAACCTGAAGAATAAGCAGTTTTCAACAACTTATGAACCCCTTTAAAACCCTCAACATAGAACCAACCGATGACAAAAAAGCCATCAAAAAAGCCTATGCGGTTTTAATCAAGCAGTATAAACCCGATGAAAATCCAGAGAAATTTCAGGAAATTCAAGCGGCTTATAAGATGGCGTTGTCTATGTGCCAGTGCAGCGTGCAACAAAATGATGGGGAGAGCGAATCTGTAGAACCGCATCAAGTTACAAGACCAGAAACACAGAAATCAGACGAATCCTTTTCATTGCAGCCAGCCCAAGTGGATGAAGAGGCACTAGCCGAGCAAAAACAACAAGAGCAATTAATAGAAAACCTATTTCAACAACTGCATCAAATGGCATTTGCCCCTTTAGCGGTGAAGTCTAAACTTGAGAACTGGAAATTTATAGAAAAATACCACGAAATTGAAGACTTAAGTCTAAAACCACAGCTTGCACAACACGTTTTTGAAAAGATAGCTCAATACAACTTATTCCAAAAAAAACAAAATAACACCCTATTGATAGAGCCAAAGATTTTAAAATATCTTGATTCGGTTTTTGATTGGAGCAACCGTTGGCAAGAATACAGATTATTATTTCCCAGCCGTTATTTTGCCGTCACAATTGACATACTAAATGAAAAAAATAATACTTTTTCACATTTAGCAAACATAGGTAGCAGGATATTACATGTTATTCGCCGCTTGTATGCATTCTTGGTTGATATGTTTTTATTTTTAATGTTCAGTATGTTTTTACTAGAATTGTTTTTACCTGATATATGGAGCACACCACTACAAAAGGTTATGTTAATTATGGCTTTTTTTCTCTTATCGGAACTGCTGTTAAAAGAACACCAAACACTTGGCAAAAGATACCTTAACCTAATAATCATAGATAAATATGGCAACCTCTGCACTAAAAAATTAATTCTATTGCGTCAATTTGTCTTTTATAGCACCACGTTTTTACCGCTTTCTTTATGGATATTTGGAACAGTAAAGAACTCCGTAATTTTGGATAATTGGTTTCAAGTTATTGTGTTTATCAACGCCATAAGCATTTTGGCATTTAAAAAAGCCTTTCATGACATGCTATGCAACACGGATGTCATTTTACGCCCTGCATGAGTTTAATCCAATCAAGCAGACAAGCTTCTGGTAGCTTTTCGTAAATCCCAAATCCAGATATAGAAATCACAATAAGAGCTCAAGCCCTTAATGCACCTAAGAAAACGTAGTGAAGTGAAGTTGGATTTTGGGCTATTTTTCGATTTTATGAGAAGAAAAGCATCGCTATTTACGTGTATCATCCATGTGGGTTAACATGAAAACATTCTTGAGTTATTTAGATACTGAGTTATTTAGACATCCTTTTAGTTTACATAAATATCATAATTTCTAAAATTAAGCACACATAATTTTCAAAGTGTTTATAAATACCCTAAGCTTTTTGGCATTTAAAATAGAGCCTTTCTTGTCGTGCTATACAACACTGATGTCATTTTATGTTCTGCATGGTTATATGCCAATCAAGTATGCTTCTTTCAGGATTCTCAGCACAATTGTAAACAAATGTGACATATTATGACGAAATAACTTGACATATTATGGCGTGCTGACATATTATGACACAAAGAACTTAATCTGTTAGGAGAAAAACAATAATGAATATACAGGATTACGCTATACAAATTTCGCAAAATAGAACCAAGGAAGGCTTTACTTTTGATTGCCAAGCCATCAATGGTGAAGTCGATGTTCTGCAAATCGAAATCAATGGCATGAACGGTTTCCCTATTTTTATGACCAAAACTAACAACCAAATACTATGCATTGTCTATTTATGGTCTGAAGATGAAATTAAACCTGAAAAACGCACCCATATGCTAGAAATGATGCTTGACACCAGCATTTCCATACCGCTTTCCGCTTATGCCAGAGTTGGTAATCGTTTTGTGCTTTATGGTGCCTTATCGGTGACATCATCGCTAGATAAAGTCATAGAAGAAATCGTCACACTTAACGAAAATGCCATCGACGTTATTATCGCGATGGAAGATTTTTTAATTTAACCCAACCAACACAATATAGGTGAACAACATGAATATACTCAAAAAAATAATGGCAGCCATACGAGGTGGAACCCGTGAATTGGGCGAATCCATCGTCGATTCACAAGGCACACGCATCTTCGCCCAAGAAATTGAAGATGCCAAAGAAAGCCTCAAACAAGCCAAAAATGATTTAACCCAAGTCATGGCAAAAGAAATGCAAGCGGCACGCAAAGTCGAAATTATCGAAAAAGACATTGCCAAAAATGAAGGCTTTGTTAAAGATGCTTTGGGCAAAAAAGAAGAGGCTTTGGCTTTAGAAATTGCTCAAAAAGTGGCCGAACTTGAGCAAGAAAGAGAAGTGCAATTTGCAGCCCAAAACAGCTATGCCAAACACATTGAAAAGCTCAAAGGCATGATGGAAAAAGCCCAAAGACAACTCAATGACTACGAACGTCAATTAACCATGGTAAAAACCACAGAAAACGTACAAAAAGCCACTGTTGCCATCACCGATAATTTTGGCACAACCGACTCGACTTTAGTTTCTGCCAAAGAATCGCTAGAACGCATTCGTAAAAAGCAACAAGATTTCGATGACAGAAATTTAGCCGCGGAAAAATTAGATAACGAAGTCAACGGTAAAGACTTAAACGACAAAATGAAAGATGCAGGCATTGGCGAAACACAAAGTGCAGCCCAAGCGGTTGTGGCACGATTGAAAGCCAAAGCCAAGAAAAAAGCGTAACTGTTGAAAATGGGTCTATGAAAAAGAAAAAAATCCTGCAAAAGTGGGAACAAGAAACCAAAGCCATCAAAGCCACACAAGTCGCCTTTGATGTGGGTGAAAAGATTCAATACGTGATTCGTAAAGAAGCATTGGATAGAAATCTTAACCCATCGGATCGCATTCGTGAAATTTTAGGGCTGAAAATTTCACGAAAACCGAAACGACTGAGGCTGTCTATTTCCTTAAATGCATCGGATTTAAAGTTTTTGGCAAAACGCTATAATTTAGATGAAGAAAATAAGCTCGAAATAAAGAAACAAGCAGCCCAAGAATTGGTACAACATGCAAACAACAGCAATGAGGCAAAAGAATAATGGAAACATTTTTAACAAACTTAACCATGTACCCAGTGGTTGTTTATACTTTTTTATTGATTATTGTGTTGCTTTACTGGATTATGGCATTTCTCGGTGTGGTAGATATTGAATTACTAGATGCTGATATTGAAATTGAAACCGATTTTGAAACCGAAGTCAGTATCAATCCTGATGCACAAGGTTTAAGTGGTTTAGCCGGATTTATGCTCAACTGGGGATTGACAGGAGTACCAGTCACCGTTGTTCTCTCATTATTAATTGTCACCTCATGGTTAATATGTTATCTGGCTACATCGCTTATTTTTAATTACCTACCAATTGGAATAATTCGCTATACTCTCGCAACGGGTTTATTATTTGTTTGTTTTGCGGTATCAATCCCAATAACCGCTTGGACAATTCGCCCATTTAAATGTTTTTTTATTGCCCATACCGCAGTAAAAAAAGATGCCCTCATCGGTCAAGAATGTGAAGTAACAACAGGTACAGTTACCCAAAATTTTGGACAAGCCCTGTTAGAAGACGGTGAAGCAGGTATGGTTTTAGCCATACGTGCGGCCGAAGAAAAAAAGATAAAAAAAGGTGATAAGGTAATCCTTATCGAATACGTTAAAAAAGACGATTGTTACAACGTCGCTAAAATAGAAAACAACAAATAACTGGAGAAAAAATATGAGTGATACACTAATAGCCATAGCCACATGGCCAGGAATAATTTTCCTCGTCATCATGGGGCTTGCAGTCATCTTAATGAAATTCTACAAAAAGGTTGACCAAGGACAAGCCATGATTGTCAACACCTTACGAGCCGTGCCAGATGTAACTTTCACGGGTCGAACAGTTTGGCCAATTATTCATAAAAAAGAAATAATGAATATCTCTTTAAAAACCATAGAGATTGACAGGCGCGCCCAAGATGGCTTGATATGTAAGGACAATATCCGTGCAGACATCAAAGTGACCTTTTTTGTAAGAGTCAACAAAACTAAAGAAGATGTGCTAAAAGTCGCTCAAGCCATTGGTTGCGAAAGAGCCTCGAAACAAGCAACTGTCGATGAATTATTTAGTGCTAAATTTTCAGAGGCTTTAAAAACAGTGGGTAAAAAACTTGATTTTGAAGAATTATACGAAGAACGGGATAGATTTCGTGATGAAATCATTATGGTCATAGGTAAAGATTTAAACGGTTACGTTTTAGAAGATGCCGCAATTGATTACCTCGAACAAACGCCTGTATCCGCACTGGATGAAAATAACATATTAGATGCACAAGGCATACGTAAGATTACAGAACTCACAGCAAAGCAACACATTCTGACCAACGAATTCGAACGCGATGAAGAAACAAAAATCAAAAAACGAGACGTTGAGGCCAGAGAAAGAATTTTAGAACTGGAACGCATAGAAGCCGATGCAACCGCCAAACAAGCCCGTGAAGTGGCGACCGTTGTTGCCCGTGAAAAAGCCGAGCAAGAAAAAATTGAATCCGAAGAAATGCTCAAATCTGAACAAGCTCGCATCGCCATGGAGCAAGAAGTCATGGTGTTAGAAGAAAACAAACAACGTGAAGTCGAAGTCGCCGAAAATAACCGCAAACGTGCCGTGGCCATTGAAGAAGAAAAGGTCATTCGAACACGCCAAGTAGAAATTGTCAGCCGTGAACGCGAAGTGGCATTGCAAGAAATCAACAAAGAAAAGGATCTAGAAGTCGAGAAAAAGAATATCGCCGATGTTATTCGTGAACGCATAGCAGTTGAAAGAACCGTTGCCGAACAAGAAGAAAAGATTAAAGAATTACGCCTGGTTGAAGAAGCCTTGCGTAACAAAAAATCCGATGTCATCAATGCCGAAGCCATCGCCGAGCAAGAATTGATAAAAGAAATCAAAGCCGCCCAAGCCGATGAAACACGAGCCAAACACAAAGCTTCCGAACGTATAATCTTAGCCGAAGCCGAACGCGAAGCCGCCAGCAAAGAAGCCGATGCCATGATAAAACTTGCCGAAGGCGTCAAAGAAAAAGTCGCCGCACCAGGTATTGCCCAAGCTATCGTACAAGAACGCAAGTTCAAAGCCGAAGCTATGGGAGCCGAAGAAGTAGGCTTGGCCCATGTCAGAGTCAAAGAAGCCGATGCCAAAGGCGAAGAACAACAAGCCATGGTCGATGTCAAAATCAAAGTAGCCGAAGCCGAAGCGATTAAAAAACGTGGGCAGGCAGAAGCCGAAGTCATTCAATTGCAATACTCAGCGGAAGCCAAAGGTTTAGAAGAGAAATTTGAAGCATTAGGCACCATGAACAAAGATGTTCGCAGTCACGAAGAATTCCGCATGGCACTGGATTTATCGCACAAAGAAAACATGACTGCCATAGAAGCCAATACCGAAATAGCGGAAAAACAAGCCCATATCTTAGCCCAAGCCCTCAAAGAAGCCAATATCGACATTGTCGGTGGTAACGGTGATTTCTTAGAGAAATTCATGGGCTCACTGGCTGTTGGTAAAGCTGTGGATGGAGCCATAGGTAAATCCGATATTTTGCAAGCTGCCGTTTCCAAAGTCATGAAACTGGGCACTGGACAAAGTTTTGATGTCGCCAATGTCACCAAAATGATAAAAAACTTGGCACGCAATAAGGATGATAGCCAACCAGAAGCTGAGGAAACTTAAATCCTGACTCATTAATGAGTAAAACATCAAAAGCTGGTTGCTTAACATCAGCCAGCCGAAGATTAAAGTCAATCTTAACAAGGTATCATCGTGGCAGAAGAGAAAAACAACAAGACAATCAACCAAGCTGTTGCTGAAGGTGGCTCCTATGAAGTCATTCGCAAACGTCTTGAGCAACAAAACAAAAAGCTCGAAGCAGGCATTCAAGGGTTAAACCAAAAACGTGAAGCAGAGTTTGGCAAAACCACTTTGGAAGTTATTGAGCGTATCCGTGTTCGCACCGAACACAATTGCGTGCCACGTGATATGGTGCGCATCAATGGGCAGTTGCTATTTGGTTACAATGTTTTTATTGGACTAAAAAAAGAAACCAAAATATCCGATGTTTTTGCCCTTTACTCTTTGCAGGAAGAAGAGGGAAAATTCGTGGTCAAACCCGAAAACTTAAAGGGCAGCTTTTTAGATGAGCCGCTTTTTCAAAAACAATTTTTGGAACTCTACAGCTATTATAAAAACACTCATTTAATTCAACTAAGGATAAACAACCAAAAACTTTTAGCAGGCTTTCAAATTGGACAACGCATCACCGATGTGCGGGTTTTTCGTTGGGATTTATCCGTTGCTGGACAAGTCACCTACATTGATGACCGTGGCGAACGAGATATGCAACTGCCACCAGCATATGATTTTCAATGGATTGCCACCAATCGTGAGAATTATATCGAGGGCAAACACCCACATGTTTCAATTATGGACGAAATATTTGTCGAAACTGTGGGCGGTGATTTAACCATCAAGATTGAAAACAACACCGAAGATGGACAAGGCATTTACGCAGAACCTGTGGAAGAAGCCCACCAATCCTTAGATGATGCAGAAATATTTTACGCACCTGTCGGGCATTTAATTCTCTTGAAATTTTTACCCTACAAAGAAGAAACATGGCGATATTTAGTTTTTAATACCCGCAATCATGATGTTAAACGCATTGATGCCATTGGTTATGCTTGTATTAGCCTGCCAAATGAACACGGTATTATCTTTCCTGGCGGCTATTATTTGCAAAGTGGCGAATCGAAGATTTTTGCTGAAGACATCAATGGGCTAAAATTTAAACGCCGATGGAATTCACCCAACGGCGAAGATGTTTTGTATGTATTTTATGAAGAACAAGAAGGCAAATTTGCTCTTTTTTCCTACAATATGATACGCAAAGAACTCGCCAGCCCAATTTTTGGTCATGGTTATTCATTGTACGATGATGGCAAAATGCTGATTTTTCGCAGTGAATCAAGTGAACCCAGCCGCATTCATCCCATGCAAATTTGGCAAACACCATTCACCAGTGAAGAATACTCGATTGCCAACAGCAGTGAAAAAACCTTTTTAGCCACCATAGGTAACGCCGAACTGGTGCAAGGCATATCCGAACTGTACACCATCAGCAAGATGATAAGCGAACAGCAACCCAGCATCTTGGTGTACGAAGACCTAATCAAAAATATCCAACGGGTCAACGATGGCTATTATTGGTTGGAAAGTGATGAAGTTGGAGAATTTTCCCAACAACTCAAAGAAATTGGTAACACAGCAGAGCTGGTACTGGATGAATTTGAAAAAGTCCGTTCAATCAGCGAACAATCTGCACATGCTCTAACAGAAGCAGAAAACACGCTGAAAAATTTAGGCAAAGAAATTGCCATTTCAAACTGGGACAGCCCCGCTCCATTTGTCGATGGATTATTAAAACTCAAACGCCACAAAGGGCATTTGTTATCCTTAAAAGACTTACGCTATATTAATTTAGAAAAGTTAGATGAGCTAGCAGCCAATATTGATACACAAATCACCAATCTTGGTAAACGTACCATTCAATATTTAGCCCAAGACAATGCCATGCACTATTACAGCAAAGTTGTCGAAGCAGCCCATGAAAGCATTGAAAAGATAAAAACCGTCAAAGATTTACAACCAATTTTGGCACAATTGGATGAAATGAGTGATGGTTTGGATGCTTTAAGTGAAGTAATAAATGGCTTGGCAATTGATGACACGACGGTAAAAACGCAGATTTTAGAAGCCGTTTCCACCATTTATTCACGTATCAACCAAACCAAAGCCCATGCCAAACTTACCAGCAAGGAACTGGCAACAGGTGAAACAATCGCCGAATTTGGGGCACAATTGGCAGTTCTGTCACAGAGCATATCAAGCGGAGTTTCCAACGCCGACACGCCTGATGCCTGCGACGAACAATTGGCACGTTTATTAATTCAGCTAGAAGAATTGGAAAGTATTTTTAGTGAAAATGATGAGTTTTTGGATAAAATTTACAGCAAACGTGATGAATTGCACGAAACTTTTGCCAGCCGTAAACAAAACTTATTAGAACAACGCCAACGCAAAGCCCAAAACTTACAAAATGCTGCAACGCGTATTTTAAAAAGCATTGAAAAACGCAGCTTAAGATTCAGTGAGAGTGACGAGCTCAACACCTATTTTTCCTCTGATGCCACCGTTTTGAAAGTCAGTAGCTTGGTCGCAAAACTACGAGAAATTAGCGACAGTGTCAAAGCCGATGATGTTGAAGCCAAACTCAAGGCTCTAAAAGAACAAGCCATCCGCTCACTTCGGGATAAAAAAGACATCTTTGAAGATGGCGGTAATACAATAAAACTTGGCAAACATAAATTTAGCGTCAACACCCAAGTACTGGATTTAACCATCTTACCCAAAGACGACAAACTTGCCTTTCACTTATCAGGTACAGAATATTACCAAACAATAGACAATGCCGTACTCAATGATAAAAAACAATTTTGGCAACAAACACTGGTTTCGGAAAATGACACACTTTACCGTGGCGAATATTTAGCCTACGCTATTTTTACCGATGCGTTGACCAACCAGAATGAACTCAACTGGCAAAAACTGCAAGAAAGTGACAAGCAACTCGCTCAAATTGTAAAAGATTATGCCGCCATTCGTTACCAAGAAGGTTACGAAAAAGGCATTCATGATCATGATGCTACTTTAATTCTGCAACAACTGATTGATAAATACCGCCAACAAGCCTTGCTGAAATTTAATCCAACAGCCCGAGCCATAGCCCATTATTTCTGCTTCCAATGCCAGGAACAAGAACAAAAACAATGGCAACTCCAAGCCCAAATGGCTGAAAAAATTCGTCAAAATTTTTCATCTTTGCACATGTTAAATAATTTGGCAGATAAACTCAAAGCCAATATGAGCGAATTTTATCACAACTTAAAGATGGAATTTAGCGACACCATCCTGCAAGCATCGGCACATTACTTATTGCAATATTTTATCCGTCAGCAGACAAAATATGTAGCATCGGCTCAAGGGCAACAATTGTTTGAACAATTAACCACCCATTTGCAATCTAATGGTGAGTTCACCGCAGTTAAAAACAGTTTAAAACAACACGCCAATGCCATAAAAGAACAATGGCAAATCATCGGTTTTTGGCTGAATGGACTTATTGAGCACCAACAAACACCGCATTTGCAACGCTACATCAATGAAGCTATCGTGCTATTTTTACTGAATGATGAAAAAGTTTTTGCTGCCAATGCCGTATCTATGAGTTGTGCGGTGGATAATTTATTGGGCGAACATCGCCGCATCAAAGACCGACAATTGCATTTTGAATTTGACGAGCTAATTGAACGCCTGGAAAACTACCACGCTTTTATAAAACCACAATTTGATGAGTTTAGAAAAGTTAAATCGCAAATCATGACCACGCAAAAAATGAGCATGAATTTGGATTCCTTTAAAGCACGGCCGTTGTCCTCTTTTGTCCGTAACAAATTAATTAACGAATCCTACTTGCCCATTCTTGGCGATAATCTAGCCAAACAAATGGGAGCACTAGGTGCAGAAAAACGCAGTGACTTAATGGGGTTATTAATGCTTATTTCTCCACCTGGTTACGGCAAAACAACTCTGATGGAATATGTATCCAACCGTTTGGGCTTGAATTTTATGAAAATCAACTGCCCATCATTGGGGCACGAGGTAAAATCTTTAGACCCGGCCAATGCTCCCAACGCCACCGCCAAACAAGAGTTGGAAAAGCTAAATCTAGCCCTAGAAATGAGGAATAACGTCATGTTGTATTTGGATGATATTCAACACACTCACCCCGAATTTCTACAAAAATTTATATCTCTTTGTGATGGCACACGCCGTATTGAAGGTGTTTTTCAAGGCACCGCAAAAACCTATGACCTGCGAGGCAAAAAATTCTGCGTCATCATGGCAGGAAACCCTTACACCGAATCTGGCGAAGTGTTCAAAATCCCTGACATGTTAGCCAATCGTGCCGATGTCTATAATTTAGGCGACGTATTAAGCGGGCAACAAGACATATTTGCCATGAGTTATATCGAAAATTCTCTGACCTCAAACCCAATTCTTGCCCCTTTGGCATTGCGAGACATGAATGACTTGTACTTGCTGATGGACAAGGCACAAGGCAAAGAAATTGCTCCAGCAGATTTATCCCACAGTTATTCAGGCAGTGAAATAAACGAAATAACCACCGTACTGAAAACCCTATTCAAGATACAAAAAGTTATTCTCGCCGTCAACCAAGAGTACATTCGCTCAGCCGCAATGGATGACAAATACCGCGAAGAACCACCATTTAAATTACAAGGCTCCTACCGCAACATGAATAAAATGGCAGAAAAAGTTGTCGCCATCATGGATGAAACAGAATTACAGCAACTGATTGATGATCATTATGTTGGTGAAGCCCAACTGTTAACCACAGGTGCAGAAGAAAACTTATTAAAACTTAAAGAGCTACGCGGCACACTCAACAAACAAGAAAGCCAACGATTTGAACAAATAAAAGCCGAATTCAAAATTCGCAATTCAGTAGCAGGCGAGGAAGACGGAGCGACCAAAATAGCCACTCAAATCTCAGGCATAAAAGACCACTTAAACGATATGTATCAAGCCCTAGCACAAGAACACAACCTCAGTAAAACAAGAGTCACAAAACAAGTAAGCACTATCACCCAAGCCATCAAAGACCTCAATCTAGATGTACAAGTCGTCAATAACCCATTGCCAGCACTTGGCGATGCCTTGAGTTCTTTATCTGAAACCATGACCAATTCTTTTGTACCAATCGTAGTTGCCATGAATAAAAAACTCGAAATAAACATGGAAGTATTAGAAGAAGTGACAAAGTTAAGCGAAAAACTCACCCGACTGAGCCAAACAAAATCCGTTAAAACCGTAGTAAAGAAAACCACAAAAACAACTAAAAATTCTAAAAAGGGAAGCCCTTCATGAAAAATTTAATTATTATCATTATCATCGCAGCTATTGGCTATTATTTTCTCAACAACCGCAAGAGCCAATGCGAAACCATAGAAGACGTCAAGAATAAAGGTTTGGAATTAATCCAAGCCTTTATTCACGCAGCGACAGCAAAAGACCCAAAAATAAGTGCCGATACCTTAATGCAAAAGATAAAAAAAGTAG
>CAZQMH010000038.1:0-14653 GCA_964594435.1 uncultured Alcanivoracaceae bacterium | reverse complement strand
GTTGCCGATATTGTCTTCATCGGATACAGATGGTTGTTCGCCTTCTGCTTCCTGTTCTTTTAATTTTTGTTCATTTTTTATGCGTTCGTAAATCTCTTCACGATGAACCGCTATTTCTTTTGGTGCATTTATACCAATTCTAACTTGATTACCTTTAACACCCAACACCGTGACAGTGACATCGTCACCAATCATTAGTGTTTCACCTACTCTTCTTGTTAAGATTAACATTTCTATTTACTCCTATTTTTTCCTAGTTTGTTTTCCTATTGGGGAAATTATTATAATTTTTGATTCAAATTTTTTCCGTAAAATCTAGGTCAGGCATTAGACTACATTTTGAATAAAATTTGAAGTGTTTTATTAATTTTTTTTAAGTTTACAATAAGTTTTTTATTTCTTGGTAACTATTTTGCATAACTTGTTTTAAATTTTCAATGGTGCTCACACCACCACCTTGAGCAAAATCTGGTCTTCCACCACCCCTGCCATTTAATTGCGAGGTGATGTTTTTTACTATTTCTCCAGCTTTTGCCTTGTTGTGCAATGTTTTTCCAACTGCACAAATCAGTTGAACTTTATCATTCTCCAAATGATTTGCCAATACAATAATACCTGATGGGTACTTATCTTTAAAATTATCGACAATGGTTCTTAAGTTTTCTAGTGTATCATTTTTCAGTGTATCAAACAAATAACTAATTTCATTTGATTTTGTTACATTTTTCCACAGGTCTTTTGCTTTGTTGCTGGCGACCTTGTTTTCTAATAGTGCTATTTTCTTTTCTAGTTGTTTGTGTTCGTGCAGTACCTGATTGACTTTTTCTACTATTTGCTTGTCGTTTGTGTGCAAAAGTTGCATAACTTCATGGTAATTTGCTTCACAGCTTTGCACAAATTGTAGGGCTTTGTCACCTGTTACGGCTTCTATTCGTCGAATCCCTGCGGCGATGGATGATTCGCTTGTTATTTTGAACAATCCTATTTGACCTGCTTGATTGACATGTGTTCCACCACAAAGTTCAATAGAATATTCACCAATATTCAAAACCCTCACTTCGTCACTGTACTTTTCTCCAAAAAGTGCCATCGCTCCTGTTTTGAGGGCATCTTCATAACTCATGACTTTTGTTTCTGCACGGTGATTGGCTCGAATATGTTGATTGACTTCGTTTTCAATTACTTGCAGTTGTTGCGTGCTAATAGCATCATTGTGGGAAAAATCAAAGCGTAATTTGTCATTTGCCACAATCGAACCTTTTTGTTGCACATGGTTGCCAAGTTGTTCTTGCAATACCTTGTGTAACAGATGTGTGGCTGAATGGTTGAGGACAATTGCCATTCTGCGTTTGCTGTCAACTTTGGCTTGGAGAGTTTGCCCTACTTCTAAAGTGACTGCTGTTTTTTTGACCAAATGCAAATGGTATTGTCCCGCTGCTTTTTGTGTGTCTTCTACTTTGATTACATCGTTTTTAACAGTTAAAACGCCTGAGTCTCCGACCTGTCCACCTGACTCGGCATAGAATGGTGTTTTGTTTAAAATAATTGCTGCGCTTTCTCCAGCTTTTAGTTCTGACACCGATGTATTATCCTTTATGATGGCGACAATTTTTGCTTCGCTGGTTAAGGTTTGGTAACCTTTAAATAGTGTCGGTTCAATTTGTGCCACAATTTCTGCTGGTAATTGATTGTTTTGGCTAAAACTGCTTGCTGTTTTTGAACGTTGTTTTTGTTGTTCCATGCATTTATTAAAGCCGTCAACATCGACTTGCATCGCTTGTTCTCGTGCCACGTCTTGAGTCAAGTCCAATGGAAAGCCATAGGTATCATAGAGTTTAAAGGCAACTTCTCCTGCTATGGTCTTGCCTTTGAGTTTTGTTATGGCTGTATTGAGTATTGCCATGCCTGTTTCCAATGTTTCGGCAAATCGTATTTCTTCTTTTTGCAAGGCACTTTCTATCTTTTCTTGATTTTGACTCAGTTCTGGGTAAGCCTCTGCCATAACATCTATAAGTGGTGATAATATTTTATAGAAAAATGTTTCTTTTGCTCCAAGTTTATAACCGTGGCGAATCGCTCGGCGTATAATTCGACGCAAGACATAGCCTCTGCCTTCATTGCTCGGTAATATGCCATCACAGATTAAAAACGAGCAGGTTCTAATATGATCGGCAATAACCTTTAAGGAAGGATTGTTGAGCTTGGCAACATTTAATATTTGTGCCGTGTAGCTGATGATGTGTTGGAACAAATCTATTTCATAATTGTTGTGCTTGCCTTGCATAACGGCTGAAATACGCTCCAAACCCATGCCCGTATCGACACACGGCTTGGGTAATGGCAGCAGTTTGCCATTGGCTTGTTTGTCAAACTGCATAAAAACCAAATTCCAGATTTCAATAAATCTATCACCATCTTCCTCTGGTGTGCCTGGAGGTCCGCCTGCTATCTCTTCGCCATGGTCATAGAATATTTCTGAGCATGGCCCGCACGGTCCTGTATCGCCCATTTGCCAGAAATTGTCTTTGGCACCAATTCTTAGCACTTTATTGGGCGGTATGCCAATCTGTTCTATCCAGATTTTTTCGGCTTCTGTGTCTTCTTCAAAAACGGTGACTAATAATTTCTCTGCTGGAATTTGCAGTATTTGCGTGAGAAATTCCCAAGCAAATTGGATGGCTTCTTGCTTAAAATAATCACCAAAACTAAAATTGCCCAACATTTCAAAAAAAGTATGGTGCCGTGCAGTATAGCCAACTTGGTCTAAATCATTATGTTTGCCACCTGCTCGTACGCATCTTTGTGAACTAACGGCACGTGTATACTTTCGCTTTTCCGCCCCGAGAAACAAATCCTTAAATTGCACCATGCCTGCATTGACGAAAAGCAGGGTTGGATCATTCGCAGGAATTAATGAACTGCTTGGCACGTGAGTGTGCTTTTTCGATTGGAAATATTCTATAAATTTTGTTCTAATTTCTGCTGTGCTATACATATCTAAGGTGCATAAAAATAAAGACTTAGAATTTTAAATACAAAAATTCCTAATGTACACCTATTTTTTTTTAAAACAAAAAAAAACCACAACTCAAAGAATTGTGGTTTTCATAGCCAGTACCTGAATAGTGTTAATTATTTAGATAGTTCCCCGTTTTTAATCACTACCTTGTCAGAGCCGCTTGCTTCGATTTCTCCAACACCATCAACTTTTATTTTACAAGATGAAGAACAAATTCCCCCTTTTGTGGTGCCTCCACTTATTGATGTTGACATGGTTGAAGAACTCCCCTTTACTTTAATGTCATAGCTACGCGAATCTTTGTTTTGAAGACTCACCGCTTGCGTGAATGAGCTGACAGACATTAATAAGACAAGTAGTGATTTTTTCATGGCTTTCCCCGTAAATTGTTAAATTTTGTTAAATACAGCTTCATTCTAGTGGCTTTGCAAGGTTTAACAATAAATAAAATCAATTTATCCGAAAAGTGAGAAGCAGTTCACAGAATTACAAGGCTTTACGTGGAGGAACGAACAAATTACCAGCAATCAAACCCACCGCCAAAGCTACAGCAACCAAAAGCGCGGAAAAAGCAGTCTGTACACCATCCAATGTTTGGTTGTCTAGCATGGCTTCTAAGGATTTAAAACCGATGCTGCCAGGCACCAATAACATCACACCAGGTATGTGCATAATCGAGGCGGGTTTTTTTGTGAGCAATGAAAAAACGTTGCCCGCAATCGACACTGCCAATACTGCCGCAAAAGATGAAAAAGGTGACTGCAACCAAAAACCCGCATATTTAGAACCCATAATAGCAATACTGGCTGCCAGTAAAATCCATATAAAGTCCGACACCTTAGCATTAAATAAAACAGTAAATGCACTGCTGATAGTCACTAATGATAAATAAACAAACCACGAAGGAACAGATGGTAACTTATGTATACCAACTTGACCAAACAAACCTATAGCGACCATATAACCCAAAGCCAAACCAAAGGATAAAAGCAAGAATGTCGTGACAGCTCCTGCCATCCTGGCACTTCCAGATACTAAGTGACCCGTGGAAAGCTCTCGAATAGCGGTGGTAATACCCAAACCTGGCACAAGAATAATCAAACCCGATAAAGACACGATAAAATGATCAATAGTCCTAAAATAATAACTAATTAGCATAGAAACAAAACCAACAACCGTTGCCGCAATAGGAGTAAACAACAAAGAAAGATGGGCGTGTTTAGCACTCAAGTGGATAATGATTGCCGTCAAGCATCCCATTAATAAAGAAACCAAAACATCAAACCAACTGCCCTGGAACAAACCCGCCAATGATGCCGAAGCCAGACCCACGGATAGAATAAAAGAAAAAACACCATAGCGTGGTTTGGACTCATGTATGCTCTTGATTTCCTCATAAGCACTATCGCAATCAAGCTCATCGTCCTCCAATCTATTAATGACATCACTCAAATCACTGATTTTTGCTAAATCTATTTCTTTTGGCGAGGTGCGTATCATGTAGGTTCTTTGCACTTCTTCATCACCCAAAGTGGCGAACAAAGCCGTTGGCATGGCAAAAAAGTTACCCTGCATGGCAAATTTATCCAATAAAACATGCATAGAACTCTCTAAGCGATGAGCAGGAGCCCCAGCTTCACTGATGGCTTTGCCCATTTTTAATAACAATTTGGCTTGGGCTCGGCGTTCTTTTCGGGTTAAACGTGTCATGTTGACGTGCCTTTGCTTGACATTGAATAGTTAAATACACGGTAAAACAACAAAACAAAGGCAATAGCAGCATAAATCAGCGGCTCATCCAAATCTTTTTTGACCAGCCAAATAAAGTGCAGACAGGCAAGAATAATAATAATATAAATACTTTTGTGTAATGTTTTCCAATGCTTGCCTAATTTTCGTATCATTTTTTTATTCGATGTCACTGCCATTGGAACCAGCATCAACCAAGCCGCAAATCCAACAGTAATATAAGGTCGTTTGATAATATCTTCCCATAAATGGGCAAAATTCAAACCCAAATCAAGCCAAACATAAATCACCAAATGCAAACTCACATAAAAAAACGCAAACAAACCCAGCATTCTTCTGATTCGTAAAAACACCACCTGTTTGGTTAAATCCCGTAGCGGTGTCATCATCAAGGTCAACAACAGCATCCGCAAAGACCAGATACCAGTAAAATGCAAGACATATTCCACTGGTTCGGCACTCAAATCATCCCCATAGCCTTTGACAAACAACAACCCCAAAGGCAACAATAAGACAACAAACAAAAAAGATTTTATTATTTTCATAGTTTGCATTCTACTGAAAATTACGCACATATCTATCACAACTTTATAAAAAAAAATAATATTCCATCATTTGCGAATTTTAAACTTTTGTTACAAGCCAAACAAAGTTCTATTTTATCTGTTAGAATGAATGATTTTAAAACAGGAGAACCAACATGGCTGCCGAACAAACCGTTACAGATGCCGCACAAGAAAGTTTGGGGTTAATCGCAACCCTTAAAGCTAATATCATGAATTTTATCAACAATCCAGAAGCCTTATTGGCAATTCTAACCAAGTTAGTTATCGCTTTTCTTATTTACTGGGTGGGCAAGAAAATTGCACGCATGATTGCCAACGGGGTTGCTCGTGGCTTAAAGAAATCAGGTTCTGATCCTATTTTGGTCAATTTTTTAAAGAATTTTGTCTATTACGTCTTATTGGCTGCTGTTGTTGTTGGGGCATTGAACCAACTGGGTATCAAAACAACCTCGTTATTAGGCATGTTAGCCGCTGCTGGCTTGGCAATTGGCTTAGCTTTAAAAGATTCTTTATCAAACTTCGCATCAGGGGTTATGATTGTTATGTTTAGACCTTTCAAAATTGGTGATTTGGTCGAAATTGCAGGTCACACAGGCGATGTTGAAGAAATTAAAATATTCAGTACCGTTTTAAAGACCAAAGATAACCGTCAAATAATCATCCCCAACGGTCAAGTTACCGCCGAACCCATTATCAACCATACTGCAAAACCCATCAGACGTGTCGATATAGCGATGGGTGTGGGCTATGATGATGACTTAAAGAAAGCCCGTGACATTATGATGCAAGCCATGGAAGCTCATCCTTTAGTACTTCAAGACCCCGCTCCATCCATGCTCATGACAGAACTTGCCGATAGCTCTGTGAATTTTTCGGTACGCCCTTGGGCAAAAACGGCAGACTATTGGACTGTTTATGGCGAATTACTGGAACAATTCAAGCATGACCTAGAAGCCGCTGGCTGTAATATTCCCTACCCACAAACCGACGTGCATTTGCATAAGGTTGGGTAAATAAAAACTCCAAATCCCGATAGAGAATCGGGATTTGGGCTTTCTCAGGCTGTTTAGTTAAATTTACGACTGCTGCCCACCATTTCGGCGGCTTCCATTATCACCATGAGGGCATCTTTATCTATTTGCAACACTAATTCACGCAGTTGCATCAGTCTACGGGCATGAATGACAACAAAAATTATGGCTTTGTCGTGCTGTCGAGAGAGGTTTTGTCCTTGTACAATTGTGCCATCTCTGTTTAATTCGGTGCCTATCATGGCACAGATTTCATCGGTTTTTTCGGAAACGATATTCACCAACTTTTCAGATACACCGCCTGTGACTATCTTGTCTATGACGATGGCTGAGATATAAATGGTGATGATACTCCATAAGACACCTTCAAAATTTTTGAAAAGTATGCCAACGCTAATGATAATTACCGCATCAAATAGCATGATGACATTGCCTGGTTTGAGTTGTGTTTTGGAGGAAATAATTCGTGCGATTATGGTTGTGCCACCTGCTGATGCTTGAGAAATAAGCACCAAACCAATACCAACACCAATCAAAACACCACCATAGAGTGCCGAAAGCAATAAACTGTTGAGGTGTGGAAAATCAACAAAATAGACAAAAGTATCGACCATAATAGAGGTAACAATCATGGAATAGACTGTTCGCAAGGCAAAACCTGTCTGCAAATACTTTTTACCAATCAGCAAAAGTGGAATATTAATCAGCAACATAATTTTACCGATGGAAATATGCGTTAAATAATTCCCAAGCAAGCCCAGCCCTGGTGTGCCGCCAGTAATTATTTTGGCAGGATAAAGAAAAAAGACCACTCCAGCGGCAAGCAAGCTTGAGCCTATGGTAATGAGGATAATGTTTTTTATTTCTTGTCTGTTCATACTTATTCAAATTTTGGCATCATGTGGATTGTAGTGATAATAGGATCAACCCAAATCCCGATATAGAAATCACGATTATAGCACAACCCCTTAGCGCGTCTAGCAAACCAAGAAAATGTCTTATCACCAATAAGGTGATTACGAATTTTATTGATTTGCTATAAGCACTAATTGATTGCACTCTAATTCGCGTTTCTATATCGGGATTTGGGTTAAAGTAAATTGATTACTGTCAAACTTATCATTCTCATAAAAATTACTTGCATGATATTGGTTTTATTGTTAATTTAGGAGCCGATGAAAACTTCTGAGCAACAATTTATTTCTAGTCCAATAATAGAAAACCTCTTCATAAAAAGCTGGGCTTGTACTTTTTTCCGCTTTTTCTCGGCAAATAGCGGTACAACTCTTCTCATACGACTTATTTAGCAGTCATTCTCACGACTGCCGCAACCTGAAGTAGGTTTTTCAGGACAATAATTTAAACCTTTAATTACACCCAACATCACATTATATTAAAGAGAACACCATGCAAAAAAAAACCAACAACACCAGTGATAGCACCCAAGTTTATATTTTCGACACCACCCTGCGTGATGGGCAACAATGCCCTGGAGCGGGCATGAGTTTTGAAGACAACATGAATTATGCCAAACTGGCAGCGAATGTAAACATCGATATTTTGGAGGCTGGATTTCCCGCTGCCAGTAGTGAAGATTATAAAATCGTGCACAGCATTGCTCAACTTTATGCACAATCCGACAACTCTCCCAAAGTTGCGGCATTATGCCAAATGCGGGAACAACAAATCACCACCACTATTGCCTCTATTGAGCCGCTAATTGCCACAAAACGGGCCCGTTTGCATGTGTATTTACCTGTTGACCCAGAATTAATGCACGCTTCACTTGGAACTTATGCCAATGACCACAAACAAATCCATAAAGATTTAGACAGATATATTCGCATGGCAATTGATGCAGGATGCGAGGTGGAATTTTCGCCTGAAGGGTATTCGCGTATGGGCAATACCTTTGATTTTGTAACCGCAGTCATTGCCACAGCGATACAAGCTGGGGCAACGATTATCAATTGCCCTGATACCATCGGTGGAGCGTGTTATTTGCAGGGGGATGATTTTTTTGTCAACAAAATGGTTCGTCATGCCGAAATCATGAAACAACGATTTGCCGATAAAAAAATCATTTGGTCCGCTCATTGTCACAACGATTATGGACTGGCTCTGACCAACACCATGCAATCAATTTTTAATGGTCCTGTGACTCAAATCGAAGGATGCTTTAACGGAATTGGTGAACGTGCGGGCAATGTTTCCATCGAACAATGCATCATGTATTTAAAAGCATTCGGCTACAATAATTGTGAAAACAAAAATTACCATACCACTGCCAAAACCCAAAACATCAAAGCCATTTCTGATTTTGTCGCCACTCACATGTTGCCTCGGCAGGCACATTGGCCAATCAGTGGTGAAAATGCCGCTCGCCATACCTCAGGCGGTCACACCAATGCCATATTGAAAAATCCGCAAGCCTACCAACCGTTTGACCCCAAAGAAGTTGGCAAAGAAATCAGCTTCGTATTTGGACCACTCAGCGGTAGCAACCATGCCCAATCTATCATACATGAACATGGCTACCAATGCAGCAATGAAGAAAAAACAACGGTTACGCAATATATCAAAGATTATTACAGCAACCGCCGCAAAGGTTTAACCGACAGTGAATTTATGCAAGCATATTTTGCCTACCGTTCACCTATCAAAATTCAGAGTTACAAGTACCGCAAACGAGCCGAAATCACCGAAATATGCATTCACGGCACCTTCAATGGCAAAGAAAAAACCATTCATGGCAAAAGCAAAATAGGCGGAACAGCTCTCACCGCTTTGCATCATGTATTAGAAAGTTACCTCAAGCCTGTGAGTATCGAATCTTTTCGTTCTCAATCAAAGGATAAAGGCGAGGAAGCTCTCAGCATTTCCTCCATAAGTATTTCCTATAAAAATGAACTATTTACAGGAATCGGACAAGACATTGACATCGAAGTATCAGCACTTAAAGCACTGGTTAATGCGGTCAATCGGGCCAGTGTGCATGAAAATTTTGCACACTGACCTGACTATTTTATCGATTCATTAACGACAAGCCCCTTTAAAATCAATTGGTCCTTGTGCTATTCGCTCAAGATTATAGCTACCTGAGCCATACGTGCTATCCAGCGAATCATAAGTCACAACCGCATGGTTACAATCGGTAAATTTAATTTTAACCTGACCCCATGGAGTTCGCATAACATCATCGGCATTGAAGGAATTGCCAAAACCCGCACCTTGTGTCTTTTGCATATCAGCAAAAATGGTATCGGCAATCACAGGCCCTGAACCAACAAGCCACGTTTGCACACCCGAGTTATCGGCGTTATAGGTATACCATGTTATCACTGCCTGGGCGTTATGGCT
Organism: uncultured Alcanivoracaceae bacterium; assembly: GCA_964594435.1. GTDB lineage: Bacteria > Pseudomonadota > Gammaproteobacteria > Xanthomonadales > Marinicellaceae > NORP309. Next base: position 4,928 of record CAZQMH010000038.1, on the reverse strand, counting down.
GGCACTGTTTTCACTGACATCGAGCAAAAATCCTTCGCCAGAACGCTGTGGGTTCCACCATGTGCCGCTAAACGAACCATCAATTAAGCGAGAAACTGCAATTTCGGCAACTTTTGCACCTGCACGGGTAAAATCAGCATTTTCATCAAAACTAAATCCAGGTGAGTTGGTACCACCCAAAAACACTTGCGGACTGCCATTCGGGTTGCCGACTGAACCATTAAAACCACTGTGAGGGTGCACATTTTCATTACTGCTTGTGCCTGTATTGCCCGCACTTTGGTTAAAAAATGCGGCATCACTTTCGGTATTCTCTTCCGTACCAGCATCCATAACATCACTGCCATAAACAGTAAAACTTTGAGCCATAAACACACCGTCTTCATTAAATATTTGGTAACGCTTGGCATCATCATTAGCAATAAACGCATCATTTGAGGGTAAAACCATGGCAGCATAAGAAAAATAGCGGTTATTTTGTGCATCTAATTCCATAACCACCTGTGAGGCAAAGCCAGGATCAAACAAGGGTGCACCAGCAAAACCTTCGGCATTGGTAATGACGGCATCTTTGCCAGTGGACTGACTGGCAAAATCCGCTCGAATCATGGCATTATCACCGTCCTCTGCCAAACGCTCCAAACTGACCGAAGCGGGCATATTGGTATCGTACAAATCAAATGAACCCTCATGAAAACCAACCCAAAAAGGTGTTAAGAAAGTGCCATTGACCGCCGCTTTGTTTTTGATGGTTAAGCGTACAGGAAAAGTATTTTTCGCAATGGTGATACGCATGACAGGATAATAAGCACGACTAAAATCGCCCGCCACCGCATCAATCGTATCGCCTGAGGCAACCGTTGCTCCTAAAATATTAACGGGCATACCGTTGGGATTGCCAACCGAACCATTATAACCCTTATGCAAAGTAATAACTTCGCTGGTGGTTGTGCCCGTATTGCCAGCACTTTGGTTTATAAATGCGGCATCTGTTTCCGTATTTTCTTCTGTTCCTGCATCAAGCACCTGATTGCCCCAGACCACAAAGGTCAAAGGACCGATAAAATCACCATTATCCGCAAAAAGGCGATACGCCATCGGGTTATCGTTTGCCATAAAGGCATCGTTTGAAGGAATTAACATGCTGGCAAAACTGAAATATTTTTGCACCGAAGCATCCAAATCAAATACCTGAGTACTGACACTGCCTGGTTCAAATACTGGAGCTCCAGCAAACCCTTCCTCATTCAGAATAACCGCTGTTTGCCCCGTTGCCATTGTGGTTTGAAATAAACTGAGCAATTGTGCCGCCGAGCCATCTTCGGCGATACGCTCGATTTGCGAACTGGCAGCTTCACCCATATTGTAGCTATCGAAACTGCCATCATGAAAACCGACCCAAAGTGGTGTGAAAAAAACACCGCCTGTGGCCGTCATGTTTTCAACGGTTACTTTTATTTCTGTCGCCTGAGTCAGCCCTGTCAGTAATAAAGCTGTGGTGAGTATGATTTGTTGGTATCTTTTTTTTACCTTGTTAAAACGCATAATAAACCTCTGTATTGATTAATGAGCCGACATTAAAACAAATAAAAATCACGAATTTATCTTGTAATTCTCACAAAAGCTTCACTTTTCTGAAAGTCTCACGCCAAAAAACAACACCAAAGATAGCAAAATATAAGACCTTTAGCATTGCAGTTGCCATTATTCGCAAAAAGCTCTATGATAAAATCCATTCACTAACATGGTTGCTTATGTTGTATTTTATCTTAATTTTGCTGGGCATTGGTTTAGGTAGTCAAAAGTTTGGCGAGTCTGGTCCAATCATCGGAGCCGTGCTTGGTTTTTTATCGGCTTGGTTATTTAAGTTGCAATCAAAGGTCGAATTTCTGCAACAAAAACTTACCAAGCTTGAACAAAGCACAAAGCAAGCACCTCATAAGCAACAACCTCTTATAAATACCTCTGCAAATAGAACCACTGAAACAACTCCTGAAAAAACTCCTGAAAACATCCTAAAAACCAGCCAAGGCACAGCAGATGATGACTTTGACAAATTAATGGATTACCAACAAGAAATTGAGCTGGAACAGGATGACTTGCAAGATGAGGTGGCTGAGCCAAATATCACTCACAAAACACCAAGCATCACGACCGAACCCAGTTTTTTAGAAAAAGCTTTCAATAAATTTAGCGATGCTATCGTGGCTTACTTTAAAGGCGGCAATGCCTTGGTGCGGACAGGTATGCTGGTATTATTTGTTGGCATAGCTTTTTTATTAAAATATGTTGCACAACACACCGTAATACCTGTTCAATACCGTTATTACGCTATTATCGCTGGCAGTATTGTCATGTTTTTCTTTGGCTATAAGTTACGCAAGAAACGCCGAGGTTACGCCTTGAGTCTGCAAGGTGGTGGTATTGGTTTGTTGTATTTGACCTTATTTGCGGCGATGCGTATTCACCATCTGATTGATGCCAAGATTGTCTTAATTTTATTAATCATCATTGTCGTGGTTACGGCTTTGTTGGCGGTTATTCAAAATTCACTCGCTTTTGCTGTTATTGGCATGATTGGTGGTTTTGCTGCACCTATTTTGACCTCTAGCGGACACGGTTCGCATGTGCAGTTATTTTCTTATTATTTACTCTTGAATTTGGGGATTTTTACTATTGCCTGGTTTAAGTCGTGGCGTCTGCTGAATATTGTCGGTTTTGTGGCAACTTTTGGAATTGGAACGGCTTGGGGTTTGCAGTTTTACCAGCCCGAATATTTTAATACAGTTGAACCTTTTTTAATCGCATATTTTCTGATGTACACCATTATTGCTATTCTTTTTGCAATAAAACAACCACCAAAACTGCAAGGCATTACTGACAGCACCTTGATTTTTGGCACCCCTTTGCTGAGTTTTGGCTTGCAAGCCGCTTTGTTGCAAGATTCTCACTACGGTTTGTCTTATTCCGCCTTGGCATTATTTATTTTTTATGTCTTGCTTGCGGGACTGATAAAATTGATGCAAAAACCGTTATTGGTTCCGCTTATGCAGGCGTTTAGTGCTTTGGGCATTGGTTTTGGCACACTGGCTATCCCGCTAGCATTTGATGCTCGGGTAACCTCAGCCATGTGGGTTCTTGAGGCGGCTGCCATGAGTTGGGTAGGCATAAAACAAAACAGAATTTTGCCACGATTTGCTGGTTATTTATTAATGGCACTGGGCACTTTTGCTTATTTTTATGAACCTGCAACGAAAATGGCAAACATCGCTTGGATGAATGCTAATTATATTGGTATTGTGTTGGTTGCTGGTGCAACTGCTTTTATCGGTTTTTATATGCAAAAACACCACGCCAAATTGTTCGCCTTTGAAACACCAAATATCAGTCATGTGTTTATTATCAATGCCGCATTGTGGTGGTCATTTGGTGGCAGTCACGAAATCGTGCTGTTCTATCCTGAATACAAATTTATGTTTTTACAGATGTTTTTTGCCATCAACTGCATGTTATTGCTTTATTTTGCAAATAAATGGCACTTTGGCTTGCTAAAAAATCTAGCCCTTTTCAATGCTTTTTTAATGCTTTTGGCTTGGCAATACATTCTTCAAGCACATCAGCTCACAAGCTCCTATGTGCCAATTCTCAATCAACGCTTTTTGGGGTTATTGGTGTTTTCTTTGAGTTATTATGGGCTTGCTTGGTATTACCAGCGAAAAAAACCCATAGCAAACCAAACAGACAGTATTCTCTCCTATCTGTTGCTTGTTGTTGCCATTTTTTCATGGTTAGTTATGGGTCTTTTCGAAATCAATTCACTTTTTTCTAGCCAAAATGAATTGTATGCTTTTGAGATTTTCGTGTTATTTTCTATCGTTGGGCAATTGCTACTGGCACACAAAATTGATTGGCACGCCTTAAAATTAGTGGGCTATGCCACTTTGCCTGGGTTGTTGTTTTTTGCCTTTGTTGCACTCAATTACCACAAAAATTTTCATGCCGCAGGCGGTCTATTGGTTTGGGCAAGTGCCGCATTGGTCAATTATTACGTGCTCAAACGCTACCAAAAAGACTGGCGGTATGTTCGTGCTTTTCATTTGCTGAGTGCCTTGTTATTTGCCTTTATCCTTGTGTTTGAAGGTGGGCAATCCTTTGAGCTGATGTTTGGTAAATTTAGCATCTGGCACAACAGTGCTTCTGCTTTATTTTTATTGTTGATTGCCACAGTCATTTACCGCATGAAAAATGTCAGACTGTGGCCTTTTCAACCCTTTCATGCGGTTTATTTCAAACAAATTTTGCCACTTTTGGTACTGGTCTTGTCTATTTTACTGCTTAACTGCAACTTCTTTACTATCGGATTTTTAACCTTAATCCCTTATATTCCTGTCCTCAACAGTATCGACCTTGTAACTTTAGGCAGTTTATTTTTAATAGGCAAAATGTTTGAAAATGGCATGTTTGCAGATTTTTCACTTTCCTCAAATAGCATGAAAAGGATAATAGTCGGCAGTTTGTTTGTGTTTATCAATGCCTCATTGTTACGCTGTTTCCACTATTGGTATGGTATTGATTACACTCCTCATGCCTTGTTTTCGTCATTTAAAGTGCAGATGGCAATCAGCATATTTTGGACGTTATCGGCGGTTGGCTTAATGATTTATGCCTCACAGAAAAAACTGCGTCCACACTGGATGGCTGGCATGGGTTTGATTGTGGTGGTTATTTTGAAGCTGTTTTTTGTAGATATGTCTGCCTCTGGAACGATTGAACGAATTGTGACTTTTCTGGTGGTCGGGGTGCTTTTATCTTTGGTTGGCTATTTTTCACCCTTGCCGCCAGAAATAAAAGCCAATTCATCAAGCAAGATTGACTAACCCGAATATTTCATAGCATAAGCTTAAAATAGTACTTTATATGTTTAATAT
>CAZQMH010000037.1:0-14658 GCA_964594435.1 uncultured Alcanivoracaceae bacterium | reverse complement strand
GAATTATCAACAATAGCGATTAAATCCATCAGACTTGACAAAACCGTACAAACACATGCCATTAAGTTTGGCAATTTCTACACTAAGAGACGAAGGAGCACCCAAAGCACACAGTGCAGAAACACCCGCTAATAAGGCTTTGTGGACTAGTTCAAAACTGACTCGACCGCTTAATAAGACGATTTTGTTCGATAAAGGTAATAAATTTTCCTTTAAACACGCTCCAACAAGTTTATCCAACGCATTGTGCCTGCCAATATCTTCTCGTAGAAAAAGCAAATCTCCTGCCGCATCAAATAAAGCACTGGCATGAATGCCTCCCGTTTGCCGAAAAGCACCCTGCTCTTTTACTAAATGTGTAACCAGATTTTTTATGACATTTGCCTTGATTGCCACTTTGTTTTTATGAATTTTTGGGTAGTTGTACGTCAACCAATCATCTATTTCAGTTTTTCCACACAAGCCACAACTGGCATGAACCATGCCCTGACGTTTGTGCAAATATTTGCCAAAATTTATCCGCTTGTGCAGTTGAACTTGAGCAATTAAACCGAGTTCATTATCAAAAACCTGAATTTGCAAAATGTCGTTCACTTGGCTAATAATATGTTCACTGAACAAATATCCATAAATTAAATCTTCACAATCCGCAGGCGAACACAAAGTGATAGCCAAGGTCTCAAATGAACCATTATCATGACTCAAGCGTAACTCAAAAGGCACTTCTTGAGCGACGCAATCCTCGTAAATCGAGTCGCTTTTTTGCCCGTATTTTTGTAGGCTAATTTTTTTTATGTTTTTGTTTGATAATTCAGACATATTGCCCCGCACAAAAGCCACTTGACCAGGCCCATTGAAAATTATAACCACCCAAATGCCCCGTCACATCCAAAACTTCACCAATAAAATACAATCCCTTAACTTTACGACTTTCAAAGGTTTTGGAAGAAACCTCATTGGTATCAACCCCGCCTTTGGTCACTTCTGCGGTTCGGTAGCCTTCTGTGCCGTTGGGTTTTAATTGCCAATGGTGTAATTTTTTTGCGATAAATTGCTGATTTGTTTTGGAAATTTCACACAGTGGCAAATCAATAAAAGCCGAAAACCACAAACCAAGCAATAATTCACTGAGTTTGCGACTAAAAAATTGATGCAACAACCATGACAATGTTTTTTGTGGAAAATCTTGCCAGTATTCTATGGCATTTACCGTCGGCAATAAATTAATCTCAATACTTTGACCTTGTTGCCAATAAGAAGAAATTTGTAAAATTACAGGACCACTCAACCCCCGATGAGTCAACAACATCGAACCCGTAAATGTCATGCCATTACAACCCACAGTACAAAAAAGTGAAGTGCCAGAAAGTTGCGAAAACTCAGCCCGCATCTCTTCATTTAAGGTAAAAGGAACCAATGCAGGAGTCGTGCTAACGATACGATGCCCAAATTGTTGAGCCATGTGATAACCAAAACCCGTTGCTCCCATCTTTGGAATAGATAATCCACCACAGGCAATCACCAAGGATTGACAAGAAAAGCGACCGCAAGTTGTCTGCAAATGAAATCGTTCCCCTTTTTTTTCGATGGTTTGAATGCTGCATTTTAGTTTTATTTCGACTTGAGCTTGCTGGCATTCTTGCAACAACATGCTTAAAATTTCTTTGGACTTATTGCGGCAGAAAAGCTCCGAATCATTTTTAACATGATAAGCAATCTTATGCCGTTCAACCCAATCAATAAAATCCCATTGATTGTAACGACTCAAAGCAGACTTATGAAAATGTGGATTTTGCGAAAGATAATTTTCAGGTGCAATCGTTAAATTGGTGAAATTACAATGCCCACCGCCAGACATAAGAATTTTTTTTCCTGCTTTATTGGCATGATCAAGTAACACCACACTACGCCCACGATTGCCAGCACTTATGGCACACATCAAGCCAGCAGCACCCGCTCCAATAATAACTGTATCGCTATGATTCAAAATTTACCTTTTTTTCAGGATTTGGATGGAATATCATAGAGTATTTGCTCGGTAAATACAAGCCAATATATTAAATCCAGACAAGCCCAAAAACGGGTTATTGTGATAAATGCACATGCCAAACATGAGGATGCTGATTTTTGTAAGAAAGAATGGTATTTTTATCGTGTTTAAATTCGAGGCTTATCATGCCGAGATTTTGCGTATCCATAAAGCGGATGCCCAAATCGTGGTAGCGTTGTTTTATTTGTGCATGAGGATGGTGGAATTGATTGGCAAGACCTGATGAGTTGATGGCGGTTTTAGCCTTAACTTTTTGCAAAAATGGTAAACTAGATGAAGTTTTTGAACCATGATGAGGAACCACTAACACATCGCTTTGAATTTTATCTGCAAACTGATGGATTAATCTGTATTCAATCGCTAATTGAATATCGGCAGTCAGCAAAATCGAACCATTTTTACTGGAAACTTTCAGCACACAAGAGGAATCATTACCCAAATAAGGTTGCTGATTGTAAGGACTTAAAATTTCAAACAAAACACCGTCATAATGCCATGCCAAAGGATAATGGCATAATTTTGTGGAAGCAGATGTTACCCTTCTCACAGCTAAAACCTCCGCCTCTGGAGAATATTCCAGCAAATCTTGTTCGCCTCCCGCATGGTCGTTATCGGCATGTGATAAAATAAGTTTATCAATTTTTTTCACACCTTGGCTTTGTAAAAAAGGAATCACAACCGCATGTGCCAGCGAAAAACCCGAGTCAAACTTGGCTCCCGTATCATAAACCAAACTGTGATTTTGCGTCATAATAACCACCGATAAACCTTGACCCACATCCAGAACATGCACCACGAACTCATCTTTTAGTCTACTTTTAGCGTGCTGTAAAAACAAAGGTAACAGCAAAAACAAAGCCATCACTTTCAGTCGCAAAAAACGTGGCAACAAAAACACAAGGGCAAATAAAAAAAGTGCCAACAACTCCGCAGTATTTAATGTTCTGCTGTCAATATTGATAAATGAAAACTGCTGCATAAAGTCTAAAATTGAGAAAAACAATTGTGTTATGACTTGTAATATTTGAAACAAAAAGTGGGCAACATATGTTGAAAACATGTAACTAAACAGACTTAAAAACAGCAAAGGAATAATAAAAAACGAAGCCAGCGGCAAAACCAATAAATTCGCAAAAGGTGTCAATAGATTGACCTTATGAAAAACAATAAGCATGAAAGGCAAAAGCCCAATTAATATGATAATTTGTGCCTGTACAAACAGCAAAATCTTATTTTTTTGTAATTTCCTGCCCGAAAAAGCAAACATCAACAAAGCAACTGCCCCAAAAGAAAACCAAAATCCAACATCCAGCACACTTAAAGGGTCGAAAACCAATACTACCATCATCGCAACCGACCAAGCTTGCCATCGTGAAACAGGCGTTTTGCTCACATGAGCAAAAGCAAACACGGTCACCATCACCAATGCCCGAATAGTCGGCAGAGACAATCCTGCCAATACAGCATAAAAAAGAGCAAAGGCTAGGCTGAAAATCGCCTCGTACTTTTGTCTATTAAAGCGTTCATTGGGTAACAAGAAAAACACAAATCTAGCCAACAACAAACCAACAAATGCCATCAAACCGATATGCAATCCTGAAATCGCAATCAGATGTGCCGTGCCTGTTTGTTGAAATAATTTGGCATCGGCAAATTCAATTTGACTTTTATCACCAATACTTAAAGCACGCAATAAGGCACTGACACGCTGGGAATTAACATTGTGTTCAATCACCGCCGCAATTTTCAGTCTCAATTGGCTGATAAAAGCATCGAAGGTTTTATTTTGGCTGATAAACTGCCCGTTTTTTACGGTAGCCGTGGCATCAATTTTGTGTCGAAACAACCATTTACTGTAATCATAAGAACCAGGATTGTAATAACTATTATTGGGTTTGAGTTTTAATTCGAGCTGCCATAATTGACCCGCTTGTATTTGAGGATAATCGTCGTACCACGTCAATAAAAGTTTTTTTACCTTTATTTTTTCACCTGTTTGCTTAAAGCCTTTGGACTGAATCGACTTAATATTTGCGATAAATTTTATTTTATCGTGCTTAATTTTAGCTAATCCCACAATTTCAGCTTGTACCACAACCGATGCCGCTGGAACACATTGCAATTGTCTTTGTTTTTGCAAATAAGCCGTAGCAACAACGTAACTCAAGCCCAATAAAAAACCCAAAGAAAGTGCGAAAACCGTTTTATTTAGCGATTTTTGATTTTTAACAAAGAAAATAACAAGCACAGCAGACAGTAACAAAGGTAAAAACAGCCACCAGCTATTAACCGTTGGTAACCACAAAACCTGACTAATTCCTAATAAAAAACTCAGTGCAAATTTCAACATGACAATCCTTATCGTTCAGCAAAGCTACTCTTGTAAAATAAGCTTGCCACCTGTTAGTTCATAGGTTTTTTCCATCATTTTTGCCAAAGATTTATCATGCGTCACAACAATCATGCCATTGTTTTGTTGTTTTTTCAAATCCAACATCAGCTCAATAACGCTTAAGGCGGTCGCCTCATCCAAATTACCTGTTGGTTCATCTGCTAAAAGACAAGCAGGATTGGTAACCAAAGCTCGGGCAATCGCCGTTCTTTGTCTTTCACCACCTGACATTTGTGCGGGGCGATGTTTTATACGATGCGACAAAGCAACACTGTCCAACATCTTCAATGCCTGTGCGGTGGCTGCTTTTTTATTCATTTTTGCAATCAAAAGAGGCATCATGACATTTTCTACAGCAGAAAATTCAGGCAAAAGGTGATGAAACTGGTAAACAAAGCCAAGATATTTGTTGCGAAATTCACCTTTCTTTTTGGCATTTAACTGGGTTAAATCATGGTTTTTTAAAAAAACCCGACCAGAACTTGGGTTATCCAAACCACCAAGCAACTGTAATAAAGTACTTTTACCAGCACCCGAAGCACCCATAATAGCAATACTCTGCCCATGTTTTATTTCAAAATCAATTTCGTTTAAAACAGGGATAAGCGTCTGACCATCTTTAAAACGCTGACTGACTTTTTCACATCTGATGATACTTTGATTATTCATAACGTAACGCCTCAGCAGGATGCACGCGTGATGCTCGCCAAGCAGGATAAAGTGTGGCAATAACTGACAAAGAAAAAGCCACAACAACAATCGCAATCACATCGACACGATGCACATCTGCGGTAATATCAGAAATATAGTAAACATCTGATGACATAAAATCGACTTTAAAGAAATCTTCCAAATACCCAATAATCGAACTAACATTAAAAGAAACCAGCAATCCCAAAAGCGTACCAATCAGAGTACCAATTGCACCAATCAAGATACCAGACACCATAAAAATACCCATAACCTGAGCACCCGACATCCCCAATGTTCGCAAAATAGCAATATCACTGTTTTTTTCAGTCACCAACATCACCATAGTGGAAAGAATATTAAAAGCAGCCACTGCAACAATCATGGATAAAATGATAAACATAACAATGCGTTCCTGCTGTGTGGCTTGGTAAAAATTTGAATTTTCCTGCGTCCAATCTCTCACTTTATAATAGCCGCCCAGTTTATTGCTCAAATTAGTGGCAATTAACGGTGCTCGCATGAGGTCATTGGTTTTTATACGTATGCCTTCAATGCCACCTTTGGTTCGTTCTAATTTTTGGGCATCACCCAGATGTATTAATGCCAATTTTGAATCATAATCATAAGCCCCCATTTCAAAAATGCCAACAACCGTAAAGCGTTTGACTCGTGGCAAAACACCCACCGCGGTCGTTTTGAACTGTGGAATATAGACCGTTACTTTTTCACCAGGACCAACACCTAATGTCGCTGCCAAGTCCAAACCCAAAATAATATTGTATTGACCTGCAACCAAATCATCCATAGAACCGAATTTCATGTGTTGTGCAATTTGAGTCACATTTTTTTCATAACGTGGCATGATGCCCTGAATTAAACCACCCGTGGTGCGATAACCTTGCAACATTGCCTCAGAACTCACATAAGGAGCCACACTCAAAACGCCTGTGGTTTCCTCAGCGGTTGTGATTGCTTTTTCCCAACCGTCAATATATTCATGCCCATAGGCAGAAATAGTGGCATGTGCGACCGAACCCAGCATTCTTTCTTTCAGTTCCTTATCAAAACCATTCATCACCGAAATAACCACAATAACTGTCATCACGCCAATAGCAATGCCGGCGATGGAAATCATAGAAATAAAGGATATAAAGTGATCTTTTCGCTTGGCACGGGTGTAGCGTAAGCCTATAAATAAAGGTAAGTTCATTATTTTTATTAAATTTTGTCCACATAACAAAGAAATGCTATCTTACACGATTGTTACTATTTTTCTAACTGATTTCCCTTTATGATGACATTATTTTATAATGTTGCCATGAATAAAAAATACATTCCCCTAGTTATCCTCCTTTTGCTGCTTGCATTTTCAGCATTTGCTTATTTTTACGCTAAGAATTCGGCTGATATTTTGGTTGATTTTCACAAACAAAGCTACACAGGAGCCAACAAATGCAAAGCGTGCCATGCAGACAACTATAAATCCTGGCACAAAACCTATCACTCAAGCATGACCCAAGAGGCCAATGCCAAGACTGTTTTGGGTGATTTTGATGGCAGCAACCAAACCTATTGGGGTTTAACCATTGTGCCCAATAAAAAAGATGGCAACTTCTTTTTTGATTATTATGACCCACAAACTGGCAAGTTTTTGGATTCTTTGCAAATTAAAAGAACCGTGGGTTCAAGACGTTATCAGCAATACCTTGCCCAAACGCCTAACACACAAGGCAATTATTACCGTTTAGAATTATTATGGCACATAGAAGACCAACGCTGGGTGCACCTTAATGGCGTCTTTTTGGGTTCTGACCACCAAGCTTTTAGCAACCATACCGCTATTTGGAACCAAAACTGTATTTTCTGCCACAACACAGGAATTGTCCCAAACATGACCAATTATGATGAAATTATCGAACAAACCAAAGCTGGCAAACCGTTAAATTTAAAAGTTGATTCACGCTTTGAATCGCAGGTGGCTGATTTAGGTATTGGCTGCGAGTCTTGTCATGGCACAGGTGACAAACACATTGAACTCAACCAAAATCCGTTACGCAAATATTACCTGCACTATTCCAAAGCCGATGACAAAAGCATCATCAATCCTGCCAAACTATCAGCCAAACGTTCGATGGATGTATGCGGTCAATGCCACGGTCAACGCACACCAAAAACTTATGATTTAGCTCGCAAATGGATGGAAACTGGACCAACTTATCGACCTGGAGATGCCCTACAAAGCCATGTTAATCCCGTCTGGCAAGCATCCATGCTCAACAACAGCAAAAGCGACACCTTCAGTCAACGCTTTTGGCAAGATGGCACGCCGCGATTGTCCGCTTACGAATACCAAGGCATTCTGCAATCACAATGCCATAAAAAAGGCGAATTAACGTGCAATGATTGCCACACGATGCACGAGGGCAATCCCAAAGGCATGATTAAGGATGAAATGCTAACAAATCACGCTTGCACGACTTGTCATAAAAAAGATAAATACAATAATAACATAGCACTACATACAAAACACAAAGCAAACTCAGATGGCAGCTTATGTTACAATTGCCACATGCCGAAAATTGTTTATGGTATCATGACTTTTCACCGCAGCCACAAAATTGAATCTCCCAACACAAAGTACGAATTAGCTCACGACAAACCCAACGCATGTGCCGCCTGTCATGTCGATAAAACCAACCAATGGCTACTCGCAAAAACCAACGAACTATGGCAACAGCCAAACAACAGTTCAAAACACCAACAAACTGCATTAGTCCAAAGCCTTTACAAGCTTCATTCCGGCGACCCTGTGGAACGTGCCATTGCTGCCACCAATCTCGGCTACGAAGGTGATTTGTATTCACCCCGTGATAAACTTTTTGTTATTCCGCATTTGTTATTTGCCATGAGTGACAATTATCCAGCCATACGACGGTTTGCTTTCAAAAGTTTGCAAGCCTTACTCAATGAACTCGCCATCGAATCCGCTGAATTTACCACCTTGCAACAAAAAATTAAAGCCTTTGATTTTATTGCCGATGCACCATTAAGAAATCGTGTCATTAATCAAATATGGCAAGATTTTAATGAAATAAACAAAACCGAATGGCGTAAACCACCAGCGGATGCTTTTATGGATAACGACTATAATTTAGACAAAGCCGCGTTATTAGCCTTAAGAAAAATAGCCAATCAAGACAGTAAAAAAATTGAGATTGGAGAATAGCCCAACGCTTAGAACAAATCATCCACATCTTCATCCTCAATATCCTCCGCTTGCGGGTCATCTGTGTTTTCTTCAGCAGGCAAATGCCCCGCTAAGAAATACTCCATCATCGTACCTGCTCCTTTTTTGTCAGTTAATTTACCAGTGGTTTTATCAATTCTGGCGGCAATGACTCCTGGTGGAATTGGGCGTTTAAATTCTGGCACATCTTTGAGGGCTTCACGCATAAAATCCATCCATATTGGCAAAGCAACATGCCCGCCTGTCTCTCTGCGTCCCAAAGTTTCTGGCGTATCAAAGCCAACCCAAGCATGGGTGACGATAGTGCGTTGAAAACCATTGAACCACGCATCTCTTTGTTCGTTTGCTGTGCCTGTTTTTCCTGCCAAATCCTGACGTTTCAACGCCATAGCTCGAACACCTGTGCCACGCCTGACAACATCTTTCATAAAAGATTCGATGATAAAATCGTTCGCCGCACTGATGACCCGTGGAGCAAAAAATGTTTTGCGTTCAAAGACTTCGGTCTTTTGTTTGTTGTCCTTTTCTAATGTGGGCGTTTCCTGCTGCTCAATGATAACGGTGGCTTGTTCTTGTTTGTCATCTTCTGCCAATTGTTCTTCATAAGCACGTTTTTCTTCACAATCATCACACAAAACCACCAAATCATGCTGATAAATGATTTCATGTTTTTGGTTATGAATTTCTTCGATTAGATAAGGATTAATTAAATAACCACCATTGGCAAAAACAGAAAATGCCCGAGCCATCGCCAAAGGCGGCACATTAGGAGAACCCAAGGCGATTGATAAATTTCGTGGAATATCATCAGCTTCAAAGCCAAACTTCAACATATGATTACGTCCTGCATCAATCCCAATTCTATCAAGCACACGAATTGAGACAAGGTTCTTCGACTTCACCACACCTTCTCGTAACCGCATAGGACCCATAAACTTTTGGTTATAGTTTTGTGGTCGCCATGCTTTTTCTAGCTTCATGTCATCAAATACAATCGGCGCATCATTTATCAAGGTAGAGGCGGTCAATCCAGCTTCCAACGCCGCAGAATAAAGCAAAGGTTTAAAGCCAGAACCAGGCTGACGCTTGGCTTGAATAACCCGATTAAACTTGCTTAATCCAAAAGAAAAACCGCCAATTAACGCATTCATCGCCCCAGTATTTGGATTAAGCGAAATCAATGCACCTTGTACGCGTGGTATTTGTGCCAAAACAAATTCACCCTCAGCATCTCGCCTTACCATAACAACATCACCAACAGTGGCAATATCAGTCATCACTTTAGGCTTGTCGCCAATTTTATTATTGTCGATAAAAGGAGCCGCCCACTTAGATGTTTCAAAGCTAATTTCGGCATCTTGACCATCTTGCAATCGCACAAGCATGGATTTTTCATCGACAAAAGTGACCAATGCCGCTTCCAAACCAGCGGTACTTGGAATGCTTTTTATTTTTTCTATGGTTTGTTTGAGACTTTCTTCGTTTTGAGCATCAATAGTGAAATGTTTTATGGCTCCACGATAACCATGGCGTTTATCATAATTCTGCAAACCATTTTGAACAGCTTGTTCTGCGACTTGTTGCAAATGCGAATCAATTGTTGTGGTCACGACAAAACCATCGGTATAAATACTGTCACCGTATTGTTCCAATAATTGTGCCCGCACCATCTCCGCAATCCAAGGGGCATTGAGTTCAATAGCCGGTTCGTGAATTCGAGCGGTATCTTTTTCTGCAATAGCCTGCTCATATTGCGACTTATCAATGTATTTCAGTTCCAGCATTCGCCTGAGAATATAATTTCGCCGCTGCAACGCCCTTTTCGGTGAGGTGATTGGATTGATGCGAGACGGTGCTTTTGGCGGTGCTGCCAACATAGCACATTCGGCTAGAGTGAGTTCATTTAATGTTTTGCCATAGTACATATCGGCAGCAGCAACGACGCCATAAGAACGATGCCCCAAAAAGTTCTTGTTCAAATACAGTTCTAAAATTTCATCCTTACTGATGGTTTGTTCCAGTTTAAATGCCAAAAACATCTCTTTGAGTTTTCGGGTATAAGTTTGTTCTAAGGACAAAAACACATTTCGTGTCAACTGCATGGTTATGGTTGAACCGCCTGTTTTCTTGTGACCGGTGGTAATAATTTCATAAACGGCACGTAAAATACCTTTAGGATCAATACCATAGTGGTTATAAAAATTGGCATCTTCACCGGCAATATACGCATTGACAAGATTTTTAGGCATATCTTTTAACTTAGCTGGCGTGCGTCTTTTTGAACCAAACACCCGAATAAGCTTGCCATCTTTTGAATAAATTCTCAGCGGCACATGTAATTTGTATTGGCGAATAGACTCAACAGAAGGCAAGTCATGCTCCATGATTTTATAAGTAACAAATAATGTTGCAATACCTAATATTAAAAAGAAAAGACCGACCTTGGTAAAAAACCAGATAGTTTTTAACAAAATTTTCATACGTTAATAAATGCGTTTGACTCGAAAAGATTTTATTGTATAGAAAATAATACCAGAATGGTGATTTTATTGTAAAGAATGGTGAATTTTTTTGCATTCTCAAGTTTTGAGAATGGCAGCCATTAAGCTGAGCTCAACTGTTAAAAAAGAGAAAAACATGAATATTTTAGTCAATAAAAAAAGCCTTCTCATCCTTGCTTTACTTTTTGCGGCAAGCTTTTTACCAAGATACCTCGTGAGTTCTATCATTCTATCTTTGGCACTATTTGCCTTGCTTTCCTATTTTTACCAATTTTGGAAAGGTGATTTAAAATACTGGTTGGCATTTTTAGGCGAGCTTGTGGCATTGGTCTTTTTTGTTGCCAGCTTGGCAATTGTTGTCTTTTTTGTTAAAAGCTTTCTTTAAATCTTAGCAAAAATACAGCCTTTAGGAGCTTGTCCGAGAATAGGAATCGTAGTGAAGGAAAGTCGGATTTAGGGCTATTTTTCGATTTTTTGAGAAGAATAGCCCCGCTATTTGCCGAGAAAAAGCGGAAAATAGCACAAATCCAGCTTTTCTGTAATAGATTATCTATTCTCGAACAAGCTCTTAGGTATAATGTTGGGTTTGGTAAATGCAACACAACAATTAAGCTATGCTAACATTTCAAGAGATAATACTTAAACTACAAAATTTTTGGGCAAAAAATGGTTGCGTCATTGTGCAACCCCTAGATTTAGAAGTCGGAGCAGGTACTTTCCATCCTGCAACATTTCTCCGTTCCATAGGGCCAGAACCTTGGAACAGTGCCTATGTACAACCCTGTCGTCGCCCAAGTGATGGACGTTATGGAGAAAACCCCAACAGATTACAACATTATTACCAATTTCAAGTGGTGCTCAAACCTTCGCCTGAAAACATTCAAGAATTGTACTTAGACTCTCTCAAAGAATTGGGCATAGACACCTTATTACATGACATTCGTTTCCTTGAGGACAACTGGGAATCACCAACACTCGGGGCGTGGGGCTTGGGCTGGGAAGTCTGGCTCAATGGCATGGAAGTCACACAATTCACCTATTTTCAACAAGTTGGTGGCATCGAATGCAGACCCGTCATGGGTGAAATAACCTATGGACTGGAAAGACTCGCCATGTATTTGCAAGAGAAAGACAGTATATTCGACTTAATTTGGGCTCATACACCCAATGGCACTGTCACCTATGGCGATGTTTTTCACCAAAACGAAGTGGAGCAATCAACCTATAATTTTGAACAAGCAAATACCACAACCTTATTACAAGATTTCAACCATTGCCAAGAGGAGTGCCTACAGCTTATTGAACAAAAACTGCCTTTACCTGCTTACGAAAAAGCTCTGAAAGCTTCGCATTATTTTAATTTACTCGATGCTCGCAAAGCCATCAGCGTAACCGAAAGACAACAATACATCTTGCGTGTGCGCACCATGAGTAAGGCCGTTGCCCAAATGTATTATGACAGCCGTCAAGCTTTAGGTTTTCCTGGTTGCAAACAAAACACCGATTTGGAGAAAGCCTCATGAGTGATATTTTATTTGAATTGGGCTGCGAAGAATTGCCACCAATGGCCCTCAACAAACTGGCAGAAAATCTTTTTAACAGCGTAACCAAAGCTCTGGATGATGCACAACTTTCCTTTGACCATGCAAACAGCCGCTGGTTCGCCTCACCTAGAAGACTGGCTTTTATCCTTAAAAACTGTGATAACGCCCAAAAAGATAAGACCATTCAACGCAAAGGCCCAGCACTTGCCGCAGCATTTGCAGAAGATGGCAGTCCAAAGCCCGCCGCTTTAGGCTTTGCTAAATCTGTTGGGGTTGAGGTCAAAGATTTAAAGACCTTAAAAACAGACAAAGGTCAATGGCTAGTCCATGACATCCATGAAGCAGGCAAAAGCAGTGCCGAACTTTTACCTGAAATCATAAAAGATAGCATTAAAAAACTACCCATTGCCAAACCCATGCGTTGGGGCAATAATGATTTTAGCTTTATTCGACCTGTGCATTGGCTGGTTCTGCTACAAGATGAAGAAGTCATACCTTTTTCACTCTTTAACAAAGATGCAAGCAACAAAAGTGCTGGGCATCGTTTTCACCACCCAAAATACATCACCATCACCTCTGCTGCCACCTATGTTCAACAACTCAGTGAAGTAAAAGTTGCCATTGACCAAATTAAACGCAAAGACACCATTAAACAACAGGTTATCAAAGCAGCCAAGAAAATAAATGGTAGAGCACGTACCGATGAAAGCTTATTAGATGAAGTCACCGCCATTGTCGAGCATCCTGTGGCTCTGGTTGGAAGTTTTGATGCAGAATTTTTGCAAGTGCCAGCCGAGGCTCTTATCTCATCCATGCAAAAACACCAAAAATACTTTCCTGTTTTTGATGATGAAAATAAACTTATGCCAAATTTTATCGCTTTAGCCAATATTGAATCAAAAGACCCAAAACAAGTCATCAAAGGCTTTGAAAAAGTTATTCGCCCACGCTTGGCCGACGCACGCTTTTTTTGGCAACAAGATCAAAAACAAAAACTAGATGACCGATTTGCCATGCTAGAGAAGATGACATTTGAAAAACAACTGGGTTCCATCGCCGACAAATGCCGCCGCATCCAAAAAATCATGCTTTTCATGGGCAAAGAGCTGCACTTAAAACTCAACCACATTGAAAGATGTACCAGCTTGTTAAAATGCGATTTGCTGACCGACATGGTTGATGAATTTCCTGATTTACAAGGCATAATGGGCGGCTACTATGCTCAAGCTCAGGGCGAAGATGAGGAAGTTTGTCAAGCTCTGACCCAACAATACAAACCACTGAATGCCACCGATGACATACCCAATGGCACATTAGCCCAAGCTCTTGCCATTGCCGACAAAGTCGATACTTTATGCGGTATTTTTGCTGTCGGCAAAAAACCAACAGGCAACAAAGACCCTTTTGCCTTGCGTCGAGCCGCACTTGGTATTATAAAAATTTTACAGCTGGGCAATCTCCCCATTAATTATTCCGAATTAATCGACACCAGTTTAAAACAATTTGAATTTTCGGGCTTCAATCACCAAGAAACACAACAAGAAGTTGAAAATTTCATCACACAAAGACTGAAACACAACTACCTAGAACAAGGTGTTTCGCATGACACGGTGGAAGCGGTATTGGCACTGAACCCACAAAATTTAACCGATTGCGAACAAAGAATTATGGCTTGTGAAGAGTTCAAAAAAGACAACTCTGCACCTATTTTAGCCGCCGCAAACAAACGCATCAGCAATATCCTGAAAAAATCATTGGATACTATTCCCGAAAATGTGGTCTTACGATTACTCAATCTGGAACAAGAAAAAAACCTGTATGGTGCAATCGAATCCATTAAAAGACGTTTCAATGCAGAAGTACAAGCCGCTCAATACACCGCTGCGTTTCACCACCTTACATCCTTAGCCGAGCCCGTTGATAATTTTTTCGACAACGTCATGGTCAACAGTGAAATAACGGAAGAACGCCTTAACCGACTTGCCATTTTGCAACAACTTAATCAACTATTTAAAGCCATTGCCGATATTTCCTTATTAGAAATAACCCAAAACCCAAAATAGAAATGCGATAGATAGTACTGCTGTCTTCACTTGTGGGGTTGTTGGTGTCGTTTTCAGATGGCTGAATATTTGCTTTTGTTTCTCTTGCTGTAATCAGTTGGGCACAGCTCTCACTACCATCTTCACTTATTGTGCCTAATCCCATGGGCACAAAATAGCCCATGTCGT
>CAZQMH010000036.1:0-14739 GCA_964594435.1 uncultured Alcanivoracaceae bacterium | reverse complement strand
AAGCCCAATGCTTTTTTTATCACCTCATGCATTGCCATCACCTAAATAAACACAGCCAGAATTACAGGTTTCACAAACTTCTACTTTGGATAAATCGGGCAGAATTGGTTGCAGCTTAGACCAAATCCAGTAACATAAATTCTCACTGGTTGGATTTTCTAAACCTTTAATGTGGTTGAGGCAATTGTGGTCGAGTTGTTGGTAAAGCGGTTGAAAAGCCGACTTAATATCAGCAAAATCTGCCACCCATCCCGTTTTTTCATCGACCTTACTGGCAATAGCGATAATGATTTCGATAGAATGCCCGTGTAAACGTCCACACTTGTGCCCATCGGCTACATTTGGCAACCAATGTGCTGCCTCTATGGTGAATTTTTTATAGATTTCCATCATTAATTTTTTTTACGTAAAGTGTCATATTATGGTCTATCAGTTCAAAACCGTATTCTTGGGCTAATTCTATTTGTAATTTTTCTATTTTTTCGTCTAAAAATTCTATCACCTCCCCTGTTTCTACATCAACCATGTGGTCATGGTGTTCACCAGTATCCAATTCGTAAACGGCTTGTGCATTTTCAAATTGGTGTTTTATGACCAGTCCTGCTGTTTCAAATTGGTTCAGTACACGATAGATGGTAGCCAGCCCTATTTCTTTGCTATTCAGTCTTAATTTGGTAAACAAATCATCTGCGGTAAAATGCTGACCTGGATGTTTTTCTAAAAACTCCAATACCTGTAATCGAGGCAAAGTCACTTTTAGACCTGCATCTTTGATGTCTTGTCCTTTCATTTTTTTCTCTTTTAAGTTTATTCGCACAGTTTAGAAAATATTAACTGCTATTTAACGAGCAATATTGTATCATTCGCTCTGTTAAAAAGTTTAGTTATTATTATGAAAATCAGTACAATTTTAGTATCCGCCCTCATTCTATTCAGCATTTCGGGCTGTGTCTATAAAACACCTGTACAACAAGGCAATGTTTTGGTACAAAAAGATGTGGATCAAATTTTACCTGGCATGAGCAAACGTCAAGTCGCCATTATACTTGGCACACCTGCAATTGCTGATCCTTTTAATCATGATCGCTGGGATTATGTCAACACTTTCAAAATTGCTGGAACCATTAAAGAAGTTAAACGCTTAACGCTGTTCTTCAAAGATAATAAACTCACCCGCACCGAAGGTAATTATTTCCCCGAAAAAAACAGCGAAACACTTTCTTCGGATTAAGGAATAAAGCTGACCAATAGCATTTATTTTATGATGCCTTGTTGTTTTTGTTTTTCTGCTCGCTTACGGCGAACTTGCTTGGGATCGGCTATAAGTGGTCGGTAGATTTCAATTCTGTCGCCTGCTTGCACAATATGTTCTAACGTTTTGACCTGATTGTAAATACCAACTTTATTAACATTCAGGTCTATTTCAGGATAATCCTGCAACATTCCACTGGCTTGTATGGCTTCTTTTAGGCTGGTTCCATCTGCTAACTGCAGCTGTCGAATGTCTTGCTTTTTTAATAAGGCATAAATGATTTCAACGGTAAACATTTTTTGCCCTCAAAACAAAGTCCGCAACTAACTGCGTGGCAATTTTCTCAAAAGCACGTTTAAATGCACGGTTCATAAAACCTGACTTAAAATTAAACTGCAAGTGCAACTCGATTTTACTGGCGTGGCTATGCAATGGCGTAAAAATCCACAAACCCGTCAAATGAGCAAACGGTCCATCCACCAAGCTTAAGGCTATTTCTTTTACTGCACCAACAGTTGTAAAGGTGTTTTTAGTGGTGAATTTTTGTTTGATGCCAACCAAGGAAACCGTCAACCCAGCAACCATATAATCCTCTCTCTTTTCCAACAAGTGCGAACTATGGCACCAATTCAAAAATTGCGGATACTGTTCAACATCATTCACCAAATCGAACATTTCACTTGCAGAATGCCGAATAATGGCTTGGCGATTAACTTGGTGCATGTTTTATGTTCCACCACTACTATTTGCCGAGAAAGCTGTGAGCATTATTCAAAGCCACTCTTGTAAATCAAATCAACAGGAGGAAATCCCCAGTCGCCAACTGGATAATAAATAGGCCCACCAAATTTACAAACCAAAGACATATTGGCAATGTCATTAACCGCCGTTCTGTACCAAAAAACCACATCTTCGCCGACCAATGACTCATTGTTGACAAGGTTGCTTTCATTCATAGAGCAGTTTCCCAAGTTATTAGAACCTGGCGTATCAGAATATTCAGGAATGCTATTAACCAGCTTGTACTTTGTCACCATAACATCGGTATTATGGTAGTTATTTGGGTTATTAGGTGGTGTATTGACATCGACTAAATAATCCTCTGCTGTTGCTTCAATCCTGTAGCCTCTGCCTGTGACACTGTCTTTGATTGTCCATGTTTGGTTTGTTTGGTTATCTCTAGTACCTATAAATTCTGTTGTCATTTCATCTTGATTTGAATAAACAACATCATTATCTGGCCCGTCAATATCAAAATTGGTTCGCCAGTAGGCATGATGCCAATGCGTTGTGCCCGAAAAGGCACCTGTTGAGTTACCAAAACCAAAACGCGGAGCAATTCTACCATCGGCATAAAAGGTGTAGCGTGACGTGTATTTATACCAAGCGGCAGAATGATTGGTGGTTAAAACAACCCTATCAGCATATTTTTCAACTTGCACGCCTGTTATGCAATCAGCAGCATTTCCAACTTGCCCATTGCCATTAACATCGGTAAATGGGCAATTGCCTACAGGTTGGGTTTCACTGGTCGAAACATCGCAGGTTGTTATTGCTGCTCTTGAAGGGTTTTCAACCGCATCTGCTTGCAAAAAAGCAGAGTTTGTATCTTTCCAGTCACGGTAACAGGTGCCAGAAGTATAATTTGCAAACAACATAGGCACATGCGAGCGTTCAAAAACAAGGTGCCCATTTAGGTAAGCATCACGAATTTCCAAACTCGAACCACGTGTGGCAGAACTGTTTTGCGGGTCAAGGTAACAAAACTCCCAAATTGGGTCATTTGTTGGCCAGGAAACCTTTGTTTCACCAAAACCACTGCACGTTGGCGAACCTGCCTGCAAGTACGCACTAAAAAACACACTTATTAGGATAATTTTTTTCATTATTTACTCTCACTCTTTTGATTTTTTTACTAATTTTTGACGAGGTATCGTCCACTTGCTTTTGTCCATATCATAATCGGGATAGACAACTTTTGCATCAGTTAGCCTAACAATAGCATGAGCTACCATGGGATTATTTACCGTATTTGCCATAACATGTACACAGCGATTGCCTAATTGGCACTGACTGTTGTCAATAAAATTAAAACCTCCGTAAAGAGAGATTTTGTCTTTTGTTTGCTTAAAATGTTTCTTTACAATCGGATTGTTCTTAACCAATTCAAAGGCTTTAAGCAACTCTTCTTGAGCCACGCCACCTTGGATATTTTTGTTCCAATTCTCTTGCAGCAATTTACCTTTATCATCATAAATTCTGATAAAACCTTGCTTCTTTTGGTAGTCGAAACCTTGCACAAATTTATGGTAGTGCAAACCATTTTTGGTTTTTACCCTATCCACCCATGTACTGGTGGTAATGGTTTGAATCCCACCCTGTTTATCGTACACGATATTTTCACCTTTTGGTGGTAAATCATAGCTGTAAGTCGGTTCAAATTTACTTTGTGCCAAACTTATCTGTAGATTTACTAATAATGCCAGTATTATGATGATAAGGCTTTTGTTGAATTTTCTAGGTCCATTAAGAATTTGTGCTAGCATCGTATTTTCTCTAGCGGGATTTGGGAATAGTGTTGTTTTCATAGTTACAAGCCGTTAGTTGATTATTAAGACCGAAGAAACCATGTCAACGGGAGCGGATTTTCCATTATTTTGCCACAATGTTTTCATGTAAGCTCCTCTTGACTGATTGGCTGGACCATCACTTTGTGTGCGGTTGCATAAGGTATTTTCTGAGGCTGTTGTGCTTTGGGCATCCAAAAAGTCGATGTACTCTTTGGAGCTGGTTTGGTATTTTAAGGTTGCCGTCACCTTTAATGGCATAACCGTAATAGCGGTAACATTTGGAATAGCAATTGTATAGATTGTTTCATCGAAATTAACCAATTGATTGGTATGGGCGGGGCGATTTGGGTAATTTATGGCATACGGTTTGATTTCCACATTTTGTCCACCTCGAAAGCCTAAAGGCGGGATGCGGTTGTCTTTGGCAATACAATTATTAAGTGCGAAGTGAAAAATCTTTTGTCCTGCTTGTTCTGTTTTGCACCTTTGGCTTGCGGCATCCCAGATGCCTTGTAGGCTTTCATAAATTTTGCTATCGCTATCTTCGGTTAAGACAGCCGTAGCTAAATCATAAGCTCCGCTTTCATAAATTAAGGTGTTGGCATCATCTCGTACTTGCAAATGAATCCACATCCTGCGTCCTTCGGGATAGCCCGTTGGCAATTTATGTCCTGTTAGGTTTGTGACTTTTACCTTTATTTGGATACTGCTGACAGAGGCGGAAACTAAAGTGGTGTCAATGAGGGCACTTTTGGTCTGTAACATATCCAAAGCATAGTTTGTTGTTCTGTCATAGGCATCGCTGCGGCTAAAAATTCCTAACTCATCCAAAGATGTGCCATAAGTGCTTTTCAAAACTTGTGGCATCCACGAGTTGCCACCTGCAAATTCATGTTTTTTTAAGTTGCCCGTTCTTGTACCATTGGCAGGAAAGGCACAGGCACGGGTATTGCTGTCATTGGAATTAGGCATATGGCAACCTTGACAGGTTTCCCCTTTTTTTATATTGGGGACTTCTGTGATGCTCTCTCCACCAAAACCATCGGTATAGATTAAATCAGCAAAAAGAGAGTTGTTCCATTCAGCAAATGTCCGTTCGATTGGCATGGCAATACCTAAATCTGTACCATTTTCATCTATTAGGGTTCGAGCAATAGTTAAGACACCATTAGTCAAGATTTCAGGGGATGAGACATTATGGCATGTACCACACACTTCGCTTGTTGAAATAAAACTGGAATATTCCCACGCATGTGGTGGGGCATTGACATTGGGGTTGGTGGAATAATCTTTATAAGGCCCTTTGCGGCAAGGACCTGAACCCGTGAATGTGCAATCACCATCATCTAACCAAGCATTGGCATTATTATTGATAAAGGCTTCATTGCTTGGCCCATTTGCATCGAGTCGATGACAAAAGTGGCAAACTACACCTTGGTAATCGTTAAGCTTGTTTTCAGTTGATGAGACAGTACTGGCTAATTTGCATCCATTGGCATAATCCATATCACCCGTGCCATCTTTTGTGTGACCATTATAAAAGCCAAGAGGAGTGTGGCAACGAATACAAAAATCACCAACGCCAGGAACATCTTGGTTGGCAATATCGACAGCTGCCCAAAACAGAGGGTCACGTGTAGCATTTGCCATCATCGAACCAGCCCATGTTGCATAAGGCATGTAATTGACATCCGATATCACCGTTCCAAAAGCACTGTTGCCATGGCAATCGGCACAAATCGAGGCATCCAACATGTCCCGAGCCAAGCCTGGCTGAGTACCATGCGGAGTGAAATCGCTGACGCTTCCTTTGCTATTGAGCTTGTGCAAATAGTGGCTGATTGCACTTACAGAGCCAACAGAAATTGTTTGAGCATTAATAGAAAATGCAAGCATACTTAGAAAAAGAAATTTAAACATAGACTCAAGAATTATAGCAATTAGCGTACAATATTATCCAAATCTCGATATCGGGATTTGGCTATTAGAAAAAACGCCAATGAATATAGCACAAATAGCACTAACAAAACAAGCGTCTTTTCTTCAAACCGCACCATTTCACCCACTAAAACAGACAATTTTGCTTTTTGTTTGCAAATAATGTCACGAATTTCCAGCAAAATACGTATAGATAAAGTAAGTATTTAAAAAGGGAAACATCATGAAAAGTCAAACACACATTTTTATTGCATTAATCTTAGTATTATTTGCAAATTTTAGCTCTGCCCGCGATTTGCCCTCTGCTGGATAGATATTTTATACAACGGCATTCCTTGTCCTGCTGTGGGTTGTGATATTACCTTAGGCACGCCTATTGTCATTCCCGTACTTAAACGAGGCGGTGCAAACAATACGGTTGATTTTAGTTTATCGCAAGGGGTAAGTTTTGCTGGCACAATCCGAAACTTCGATGATAATGCTCCAATTAAAAATGTATATGTCAATATTTTTAACGACCAAGCTGTTTTATTAGGGAGCTTCCCTGCAAATACCCAAGGCGAATACCATACCGCTGGTTATGCTGCTGGCACTTATTATTTAACCACTTCATCCCATGTGGCTCTGGTTGATGTAAAATATGGCAATGAGAATTGTGCTATTAACAACTGCAATCCATTGGATGCTACGCCTATCACATTAACCACAGGACAAAGTGCCAGCTCGATAGATTTCAGTTTGAAACCTGATTACATGTTTGGAAATGCTTTTGAATAATTGTGTTGTACTATTAACTCAAATTACAATTTAGGTTAAAAAAGTTTCATTACATCCTAAGATTTAATGAAACTGAAATCAATAAAGCCAAAGGGGTTTGGCTTTATTGATTTATTTTAATCATACAAGTTACTAATTGGGAATATAAACATGATATGATAGAATTGATTTTATATTTCTATTTGTTACTTAGAGAATTAAATGAAAAAATTAATATTAATGGAACCAAAAAATCAAACTTTTCAAGAGCTGATTGGAAATGGAGTGAAGTATATCGTTCCTAGATTTCAGCGTGACTATGCTTGGAATCAAGAACAATGGGAAGATTTGTGGGCAGATATAGAAACTTTAAAAAATGAATATTACCATTATATGGGTTATATTGTTTTAAAACAGCTTGATAAACATGATTTTGAAATTATAGATGGACAGCAACGTTTAATAACACTGTCATTAGTTATTATGGCAGCTATTAAGCAAATCCAAAATTTAATTGATGAGGGAATAAATGTTAAGGATAATGAGGAAAGAATTGCTGTTCTAAAAGATAGATTTATAGGCTCTAAAAATCCTATTTCATTAAGTGTTGATAGCAAGTTATCTTTAAATAGAAATAATAATACCCATTTCAGATACATTTGTTCAAACTTGAAAATATCAAATACCCGAGGTCTCACAAAAACCAACAAACTAATTAATCTTGCTTTTAAATTTTTTGAAGTTAAAAGCATGGGTTCTACAGGAAGTGAATTAGCTAAATTTATTGAAGAGTTATCAACTGGGATGATTTTTACAAAGATAGTGGTACAAGATGATATTAATGCCTATAAGATATTTGAGACTTTAAATGCAAGAGGAGTGCAACTATCCACTCCAGACCTATTGAAAAATTATATCTTTTCAAGAGTAACAAAAAATAATGATGTTCCCGACAATGATTTAGATGATTTGGATGAACAGTGGGCTGGTATTATATCGCAACTAGGAGAAACTAATTTTACGGATTTTATTAGGTATCATCACAATTTCCAAGAAAATTTAATCACCAAAAAAGCTCTATTTAAATCAGTTCGTTCTTTGGCAGATACACCAAAAAAGGCAATTAACTATTTGAAATCACTAACTGAGTTTTCACCATTGTACGCCTCTTTGTTGAACCCTTCAGATGCATGGTGGAGAAATTTAGAAGATAATACCTATTTAGATAGTTTACCTTACCTTGAAGGGCTTAGATTATTCAATATTAAACAACCATTGACTGTATTGATGATTGCATTTAACAAATTTTCCTCAAAGGAGTTCTGTAAAACTATTAAATATTTATATGTTTTATCAATCAGATATAATGTGATTTGCCATTTATCTCCAAACGAACAAGAAAAGCTATACAATAAAATGGCTATTAATGTTTTTAAAGGAGAATACAAAAGAGCAAGCCACATTAAAAATGGTACTGAGTTTAAGAAGCTATATCCTGATGATAAAACTTTCATGGGTTCATTCCAATACCATAAAATGCCTAGTAGGCAATCTCCAAAAAAAATTAAATACTTGCTTGCTCAGATAGAAACACATCTTGGGAATAAGGCAGATTATACTAAAGTAGTTTTAGAACATGTATGCCCATATAACCCTGATGAACATTGGTATGAATATTTTGGTGAAAACATACATGAGATTCATGATAGGTTGGGAAATATGTTAATTCTTGATAAAGATGAGTTAAAACGAATTGATTTTGCAACAAAGAAAGAATATTACTCCAATTTAAACTTTAAACTCGCACAAAAAATTTCAACATACTCAAAGTGGAATATAGAAAACGTAAATGATTATCAAAAGTGGTTAGCAGAAAATGCAATTCAAACATGGAGAGTCGATTGATTTAATGTCTAACCCAATCCCGATAGTGAATCGCAATAAAGAGTGCAACTAATTACTTGCACTATCCATCGCATTTATCTATCGGGATTTGAGTTAGACAAAAAGAATGAAATTTTAAATTTAATTATTTAATTTTGTATTCTTTGTATTCAACATGTTTACGAACCACAGGGTCATACTTCATAAAAGAAAGCTTGTCGGGAGTCGTTTTCTTGTTCTTAGTCGTTGTATAATAATGACCTGTTTTTCTGCCTTGTTTGGCATAAACAGGATTTGGATGAGGAGCCGTTGAGACTAATTTTATTTTTTCACGCATGATTTACACCTTTTGACCATTTTTACGCATATCAGCTAAAACTGCATCTATGCCTTTTTTATCGATGATACGCATACCTTTAGTGGTAAGACGCAATTTAACCCAACGGTTTTCACTTTCGACCCAAAACTTATGACTGTGTAAGTTTGGTAAAAAACGACGCTTGGTTCTTTTTAATGAATGAGGAACATTATTGCCTGTTACTGGGCGTTTTCCTGTTACTTGACATACTCTAGCCATAATTATGCTCCTTTCTTGTTAGATTTGGTTGCTAATTTTTCTTTGATTCGTGCCGCACGTCCTTCTAAACCACGTAAGTAGTAAAGTTTTGCACGTCTGACTGCACCACGTCTTTTAACTTCGATGTTGGCAATCATTGGGCTGTAGGTTTGAAACACACGCTCCACACCTTCACCATAAGAAATTTTGCGAACCGTGAAAGCAGAGTTTAATCCACGATTTTTCTTGGCGATAACAACGCCTTCAAAATTCTGAACACGTTCTCTTTTGCCTTCTTTTACTCTAACACCAACAATTACGGTGTCACCGGGTGCAAAACTAGGGATTTCTTTGCCCATTTGTTCTGCTTCTAGTTGTTTAATTATATCACTCATTGCGATTTACCTTTTTTCAATCATGCTGTTTGCATGGTTTTCAATCCAGAACGTTCATTCTACAAACTCAAGTTTCCTCAAGCGATTAATCAGAGGTTCTGCCGTTTTGGGTATTTCTACCCTTTTTTTCTATCAAATCTGGTCTTTTTTGCTGGGTTATTTTTAATGCCTGCTTTGCTCGCCATTGAGCAATTAATGCATGATTGCCTGAAAGTAATACTTCTGGCACACCCATTGTTTTTAGTTCGACCGAACGTGTGTACTGTGGATAGGCGAGACTATTTTGCATAAAAGAATCCGTTTTAGCTGATTCTTCATCACCCAAAACTTTGGGTATTTGCCGAGCCACCGCATCAATAATAGTCGCTGCGGCAAGTTCACCTCCACTGATAACAAAATCTCCAATCGAAATTTCATTATCCACGTATTTGTCTAAAAATCTTTGGTCAATACCTTCGTAGCGACCACACAGTAAAACAATATGCTTTTGTTTTGCCATTTTGTTTACCATGTTTTGTTCAAGTTTTTCACCTTGTGGGCTTAAAAAACTTAAACTTAACTCTTTATCCTGTTGTTTTAAATAATCAACAGTTGCTGCCAACGGGTCATACATCATAACCATTCCCGCACCGCCTCCAAAAGGTCTGTCATCAATGCGATGATGCTTATCTTGGCTAAAATCCCTTGGATTAATGGTTTTTAAGTCAATAATTCCTTTTTCTATGGCTTTACCAATGACGCCATAATTCATCACATGCTCAACCATTGCTGGAAAAATAGTAATAACCGTAAAAACAATTTTTGCCTTTTGGGTTACGTTGTCAGCATTTTTGTCAGTCATCTTCGTGCCAATCTACCAACAGGGTCTTGTTTTGCAAATCGACTTTTAGTATCGTTTTATTCATTATATAAGGCACCAATCTTTCTCTTGAACCTTTTACAACAACAACGTCATGACGACCTGTTTCCAATAAGCTCGCTACTTTACCAAACACAATGCCTTTGGTATTGCTCACTTCTAAGCCAATTAAATCACGCCAATAATACTGGTTGGCACCTAAGGTTTCTAACTGGCTTTCCAAAATTTCAATTTTTTGACCAATCATGGTCATGGCGGTGTCTTTGTCATTGATTTCTTCTAGCTTGGCAACAATAAGTTTACCTTGCTTTTTGGCAATGATCTCAGTAAAAACTTTATTGCCAATAATCCAACTTTTATAGGAAGAAATATTTTCCCTCGGATCGCAATAGGAAAATATTTTTAACCAACCTTTAACACCAAAACAGCCCGATACTTTTCCAACCACTATGCGAGCGTCTTTGTTCATTTAAAACAAACCCTGATTTTAAGCGGCTTTTGCTTTTTGGGCTTCTTTCATTAATGTTTTGACACGATCTGAAATTTGAGCACCTTTAGCTACCCATGCTTCAATTTTTTCTAGGTCAATATTTAATCTTACTTCTTGCCCACGAGCAACAGGATTAAAAAAACCTAATCTTTCTAAATTACGTCCATCACGTTTGGCTCGCTTATCAGCAGCGACGACATGATAGAAAGGTGCTCTTTTAGCACCGTGACGTGATAATCTAATTGTTACCATGATTTCCTCTTAATTATTTATCATTCAGACACAACAAAACTGTTGCTGAGTCAACGAGCCGGCGATTTTAGCTTACCTCACAATCTAAAAACAAGGTAATTTTACATTTTTTGGAGTATTTCCTTACTTTTTCGGCATAAACCGTGGTCTGTCTCAAAAAAGGTGATTTTGAATAATGTTAGATTTGAATATTAGTAAAGTTTAATATAATACCCAAATCCCGATAGTAAAATCACAATGAGAGCACAATCCCTTAATGCACCTAAGAAATTGTCAAAAAGCTTAATCACCAATCAGGTGGATTTAGTTTTTGTCAATTCCTTATGCACATCAAGTGCTTGTACTCTTTATTGCGATTCTATATCTGGATTTGGGTAATAAACTATAGACAAAAGCACACGCTTGCTTATAGAATAGATTTTTTACTAATTGAGGGATACTTATGAAGAATAAATTTTTCTTATTTTCATGCTTTTTGCTTATGACAACAACCGTTGCTGTGGCTAAAGAAACTTTTCAACCTTTTGTTTTAGCATCCGTAGAAAATGCTGATTACCAACAAACAGTTGCTACAACCGTGGAGAAACTAACCAATGCTGGCTTTACAATCCTTGGGCAATACGTTCCATTTGGTAACAACACTGTCATCATTGCCACCAGTGACGAGGCGTTAAAAGTCGCTGCCATGTCAAAACGTGGAGCCTACGGTGCACCGCAACGCATTGCCGTCAGCCAATATGGTGATGAGGTGGAAGTCAGTTATGCTAATCCACTGTATTTTGAAAAAGCCTATTGGCTCAAAGGCTCTTTAGCAGGTGTTGATAAAGCCTTACGTGCTGCACTTGGTTATGTCAAGACCTTTGGTTCGGAAAATGGTTTAACCGCAAAAAAACTAAAAAAATACCATTATATGTTTTCCATGCCTTATTTTGATGACCCTTATGAATACGATGAGTACGACTCTCACAGCCAAGCCGTTAGCGAGGTTGAAAAACGACTCAATATTGCTGGCGACCCGTTATCCATGGTTTATAAGCTTGATATCCCAGGCACAAAAATGACCATTTTTGGTGTGCAAATGAAAGCCACAGGCAAAGACGAGGACGAACAAGATCTGGATGAAAAATACCAAATGAGTATAGTTGACTTCCAACGTCCCGGTAAAAAAGCCTATTTTGCTTATGAAATTTTGGTCAACGATGCAGAAGTTGAAGCCCTGCACATGAAATACCGCATGGCTTTGTATTTTCCAGATTTACCTATGACTGGCAAACATGGCTTTACCAAACTCATGTCATCACCTGGTGAAATTGATGATGCCTTTGAAGAACTTATCGAAGATTACCGTTAAATGCTGCAACTGCAAGCAAAAAAGCCAGTAAGTTACTGGCTTTTTTTCGTTTTCATCACTTCTTATTGCCTCATGTCATGTTCAAAGGAGTCTGAAAACTCACACGCTCATGAAAAGTTACGAATTATCACGCTCGCTCCTCATCTCGCTGAAATGGTAGCTTCCGCTGGAGCATTAGACAATCTTATCGGTGTGGTGTCTTACAGCGATTTCCCCAGTCAAGTCAAGCAATTACCTCATGTTGGTGATGCTTTTAAAATTGATTATGAAAGCATTATTCGTCTCAATCCTGACATCATCCTTGTTTGGAAAGGCGGCACACCACAAGCGGTTATCAACAAGCTAAAAAGCCTCAAGCTCAAGCTGATTGAAACTGAAATAAAAAAACTAGATGATATTGGCAAAACCATTGCCGACATTGCCAAACTGACTCATACCGAAGCAATCGCCGAAAAAAACATCAAACGCTTTGAAAAGAAACTGCAAGAACTCAAAAATAACCATGCCCAACATCAATCATTATTTCTTGAAATTTCAGCCCAACCGTTGTACACCGTATCGAAACAACACTGGATGAGTGAAGCTGCCAGTGTTTGTGGTTATGAAAATATCTTTGCCAATTTAACCCAACTGTCAGCACCAGTTACCTTAGAATCCGTCATCAGCAAAGACCCACAAGCCATTCTCACCGTTGCTCAACAACCAGATAAACAATGGCAACAATGGACAACACTAAAAGCGGTAGCAAATAAACAAATTTTTACCATCTCTCCTGATTACTTTTCTCGACCTACATTAAGAATAGTACACGGTATTGAACAATTATGTGGCAGCAACAACTCCTAAAAAGTCACCAACAGTGAAATCTGGAAATAACGTCGCAAAATCATCAAAATTCATTCTTTTAGCAAATATTTCAGCCAAAACCGTACGAAAATCCGTAGTCGCTGCCAAATCGCCAGGCCCCACCAGTTGATTGGTTGCCAAACCAGGCCAATCACGATAAACCACACCTCCATTAACCGCCTTCCCCATAACAAATGCCACGTTGCCCGTGCCATGATCGGTACCACCTGAACCATTTTCAGCCACCCGACGACCAAATTCGGTCAAGGTAACAATGGTAATATTGTCCATTGCCGTTCCCATATCCGTATAAAAAGCCGCCAAACTATTGGCATAATCTTGTGCCAAACCACTGAGCATTGTGGCTTGAGAATCATGCGAATCCCAACCACCAATATCAACGCTTGCCACTTCAACCCCAAGGTTAGATTTTAACAATATGGCTAAATCTTTGAGCTTATTGGCAAATGCAGATGAGGGATACTGAGCATCATTCTCAACAGGAAAATCATCACTGTTCAAACCACTTATCGCATCAATGGCTAAAAAACTGGCTTGTGCCACTTCATCAATGGCATTATTGCCTGCATACATGGCACTGAGTTGGTTCTTAATGGATTCAACTTCGCCATCCGGAGCAAGCAAATTAAAATCAGCGATAGAATTAAGGGCAACAGTTGATTCTGCACCACGCAAAGACGGCGACGTTGCCAAACTCATAGCAATCGATTGAAATGGATTGCCAGTTGGATTACCAACAGCATTGACATAACGAGCCAACCAGCCACTGGCATAATCCTCATCAACCGTTCCTCTGTCAACAAATGCTTGAGTTGAAAAATGCGAATGGCTACCATCTTGCGAACCACAAGCATGAATAAAAGCCAGATTTCCCGCCTCAAATATCGGCAATAATGCTGCCATATCGGGATTTAACCCAAAAAAACCATCCAAATCAATGACTGACCCTGCACCAGAATTCGGCTTACCCAAGGCGAGAGTTGGACGATTCCGATAATAATCCTCATCACCATATGGCACAACCAAATTTAAGCCATCGGCGGCACCACGTTGAAAAATAAAAATCAATTTATCTTGTGCTTCGCTGTTTGTATCATTTTGACTTTGAGCCAAATTTAAAAATTTTCTTCGAGATAACATCGCACTTCTCCTCAATAAGTTGCTAAATAAGTTGGTAATAGGCGGAATTTAAAACAATGGCAAGTGTGGCTTGTATTTTCGACAATGGCACTTCCCCATCGACCAATTCTTCTTGCATAAATTGCAGCAATGCCTGTCTATCAGTTGTCGCCAATTCCCTAAACACTATTCTTTGTTCGATGTCATCCATAACAGTTTGTGGCGTAAAAGGAGCCGTAAACAACTCTTGAACAGAAAAATTTAAGCCACGGTATTCATCAAAAACAAAAAGATTAACAAAATTCCACCGCAACAATAAGCCAGAAGTACTCAACCAATGACCAGCATAATCAGGATAGCCATCTGGTGTAGGCCAATCAAAAGGAGCCTGTCCCAAATTTCGTAACAATTTATTCACCGCTTTTGCGATGCGTTTATTAAACACAGGCG
>CAZQMH010000035.1:0-14844 GCA_964594435.1 uncultured Alcanivoracaceae bacterium | reverse complement strand
TAAGGTGACTACGGTTTTTATGACTTTCCTATGCACATCAATTACTTGCACTATAAATCGCATTTCTATATCGGGATTTGGGATAATAATGAAACTATCTAAACAATCGCTCAAGACACAAAAATCAATGTCACAATTGAGTTATAAAAGTGAGATAGATAGGTAGTATTTGAGACTAAGGATGAAGAATGATAAAAACACTAATGAAGCAGCACTAATTGATGCAACAGAGCCGCTGGCTACTGAATACGTTATTCCCAGATATTATTTTAGTGTGAATGGTCAGAACATCTTACAAGATAAAAATTTCCTCTCACAGTATAGCGTGGTGGATAAAATTTATACCTTACCTAATTCACCCCCATGGTTTAAAGGCTTACTCAATCAACACAACACTATCCTACCCGTGTATAGTCTTAGCCATTTTTTTAATTCCGAAAAATCAAATTTTACCCAAAGACAACATAATGTCTTAACGATGCAAATTGATTCGAATAAAATCGGTTTATTAGTGGATGATACCCCAAAGCAAGTGGATGTCGATTTAAAATCGGTAGAAAAATTTGAACAAAATTGGCCAGAAATGATTAATGAGTCAATTACGGCTTGTTATATAAATAAAAAAACAAGTTGGATTGAGTTTTCTTTTCAGAAACTCTTTTTAATACTCGCTAGTCACAAATAGCAATAAAAAAACAATGAAGTAAACAGTAAATGAGGAAAATACAATGAATAACAAACCTGATAGTAAAAAAAATAATATACATATTTGGATGTGCTTAGCATTTCTTGGGTTTTCGACAATTTTACCAGCACTAGAGACTGGTGTTACTAAAAACAGCATAAGGATTGCTAGTGTACTTGATTTAAACGGTAGATCAAAAGGTTTGGGTCAAGGTATGAAGGCAGGTATTCAAGCAGCTATTGCAGGTCAAACCATTCAAGGAAAATCAATTGAATATATTACTGCTAATGATTCCTATACCCCGACAAAAACAATTGAAGAAACCCAAAATATGGTCGATCGAGGAGTTTTTGCTATGATTGGTAACGTAGGTACTCCTACTGCCAAAGTCTCCTTGCCTATTTTAGCGAAAAATCAGGTACCTGCAATTGGTTTTTTCACAGGTGCAGGATTATTACGTCCTGGTGTTGGTGATATCAATAATTATCGTGCCAGTTATGTACAAGAGACAGCCGCCGTTATTAGTTCTGCTTTAGATAGTGGTATAAAGCCTGATGAAATTTGTGCATTCGTGCAAAATGATGCTTATGGAATGGCGGGCGTTACGGGAATTAAACGTGCATTAGCAGGTGTAAATCAATTGAGCTCATCAACTAAAGAAGCACTCAACAAAATTATAGGAATGACTGGTGAAAACCCAAATAGAAACGGCATAGGTCCGATTGGAGTTTACCAAAGAAATACAAATATTTCATCACCAGGTTATAAATCCTTAAAGGCTTGGGAAAAAGCTCAATCTGTTCAATGTAAACTCGTGGTAACAGTTGGAGCCTATACCGCCATTGCGAAATTTATTGAATACTCACGCTACAAAGGTGAAAATTGGTTGGTAAGTGCTGTTTCATTTACAGGAGCAGGAAACTTGAGTCGTGCTCTAGCTAGTGCCAATATTTATGATGGCGTTATTATGACCCAAGTGGTACCACCACTCGATTCTAAGCTGGAAATCGTGCAAGCAGCAAAAGCAGCCTTAGGAAACAAATTTGGCTATGTCAGTTTAGAAGGTTATATTGTTGGAAAAATGTGGCTCAAGGCGATGAAAAACATCAAAGGTGACATAACCCGCAAGAATTATCTCAAGAGTATTAATTCTCAGCAATACAGTTTAGGAGGTGTTGAGATTAATTTCACCGATGATAATCAAGGTTCAGACTTAGTAATCATGACGAATTTAGGTTCTGATGATGGATTTAAACCGATTCAATCACAAGAATTAAGCAACTTGTTTAACAAAAAAATAGGAGAATAATAATGTTAGGTAATTTACGTATTGCATCTCGTTTAAGTTTATTAATTGGAGTACAAATTGTCATTCTTTTGATTATAGGCTTATTTGCATTAAACGGTTTACGCTCAGGAAGTGATTCCACAGAAGTTGTATTTAACAAAGGTCAAGATTTGGTAGACTTGAATAATATGGCAATTAATATCGCCAATCTACAACAGATTGCAAACCGCGTGAATACAGGTGCGATGACTTGGGCAGATGGCAGAAATAATTTAAAGCAAGTGAAGTCAGACATTGATAAAAACTGGGCAACGCTGAATAAATTAACAAAAATCGACCAAGGCGAGCTCGAATCCAGTTATGCTGGGGTTAATGACGCACATAACGAATTAAACAAACTCTTTACCAGTGAAAACACATCCTACTTATCCTTATTTATTTTAAATGATATTGCCGACTTGATTGACCCATTTAAACAATCGCTTCAAGATGCCACAAGACAAAGCCAAAAGCAATCATCAGAAACCCATGAACAAGCCTTAAAAACAGTTGATAATTATTTTCTACTAACCTCCATACTGATAATTGGCGGCTTAATTCTCATGGGCATAATTGGTTACTTTATTTATAGATCAATCGTAAATCCAATGAACCAAATATCAGAAACGGTACATAAAGTAGCCGAAGGTGACTTTGATATACGAAGTCACCTCAAAGGCTCGGATGAAATTACCGAACTGGGTAATGCATTAGATAATATGTTGGATGATAAAGTCCAATCATTAGTCAATACCGAAAAAAGCAATGAATCCTTAAATGAATCCGTATTCACCTTATTGGAATCAGTAGCCTTATTAAGTGAACGAGACTTGACGGTTAATGTCCCAGTTGCCCAAGACATTACGGGTACGGTTGCCGATGCGATTAATATGATGGTTGATGAAATTGTAGATGTTTTATCATCGGTAAATGACATTGCTGTAAAAGTTGACTCATCCAGTACTCAGGTTAATAGTCAAGCTAAGAATGTGAACGAATCAGCTGAAATTCAAAAAAACTTATCAAAAGAAACATCGCTGAATTTATCAAATGCCTCAAAACAACTTCATACCATTGCAAAAATCGCGGTAAAATGTGATTCAATAGCCAAAAATACATCCACTGCAACTCAAAAAGCAGAAGAAACAGTAAATGAAACACTCGCTAGTATGGAGGCCATCAGGGACTCTATACAAGAAACGGGCAAACGAATTAAGGGACTGGGTGAACGCTCCCAAGAAATTAGTTCTATTGTTGATATAATTAACACACTTTCTGAAAGAACACATGTATTGGCTCTTAATGCCAGTATGCAAGCCGCTGCCGCTGGTGAAGCGGGTCGTGGATTTGCAGTAGTTGCCGATGAAGTACAAAGGCTAGCACAAAGTTCTAGAGATGCAACAGCACAAATATCTACACTAGTGAAAAATATTCAACTCGATACAAATGATACGATTGCCAACATGGATAAAACAATTTCTACCGTGATTGTTGGTGAAAACATGGCTACATCTGCTGGTGAGCAAATGGTTATTAACCGTACAAATACGCAACAATTAGTAAAAGCAGTAAATATCATTGCACAACAATCTAAAAAGCAAGCCCTAGAAAGTCAAAATCTGCTTACAAAATCGGAAGAAATGATTGTTAGCTCCAATCAGACCACCTTAGGTATGTCAAAACAAATAAAGCAAACTGAAGGTTTAGTGAAATATTCTAAAAACCTACTCGAAACTGTAAAGGTATTTAAACTTCCAGAAGCAACTGCCGACAAATAAAACATTATGGAGCAGGAAATATTACAAGTTTTAAGTTTAGAGTTAGAAGAAGGAGGTGAAAAGAACACTCAACTCCTCAATTCACTATTAGATGAAGATATTTCATTTACTACAAAAAGTGAAAATCTATCCGAATTAAATGCTTTTGTAAACCGACTAGCAGATGCAGGCAAGATTATTGAATTTGATGAGTTTTCTCAACTTTGTAATTTTATGTCTGATAACTTATCTAATCTTGAAATATCAGCACAGAACCCTACTAATTTACAACATATCATATCCTTAATTTTATCGTGGTTTGAGAACTTACAGCAATGCCTGAACAAACCTGATAACATTGATCTCTTAGGCGGGTTATTTGCAAAATGTCAAGACCCGAGCTGGCCTAAACCTTTTGATGATGCAGTGTTTAATAAATTAGCAGAAAATTTCATTAATAAAATGCTTGGAGCAAGCAATGATGATGAACTCGATAATGACAATAATAAATTAGAAATTGATTCTGCATCACTGAGTCTGCAAATAGATGAAAATATTGACTCAAGACTCGTTGATGCATTTTATGTAGAAGTACCAGACCAAGTCACCGCTCTTTCTGAATTAATTCAAACCCTTTCAGAACCTTCGAGTACAAAGGCTAGCACTGATAAATTAAGAGAAGCTCAACGTCTTGCCCATACAATTAAAGGTACCTCAAATATTGTTGGTCTTACAGCGGCTGCAACTTTAACTCATTTGATAGAAGATGTATTTGATTATTTAGTTGAACATAAATTAAATATCAACCACAGTTTGGCAGAAGTATTAATTGAATCTGCTGATCATTTAGAAGAAATCATCGCCTCAGTTTGTGACAACGAATCACCCCCTGAAAACACCTATGAAACCTTAGCGAACCTGAACGAATGGAAGTCAATAGTTAATAATGCAGAGACGGATGGTGCTGATATAGAACTACCTTTAGAAAAAGATACCATTGCAAAAGAGCAAAAGGTAAAAACCAAGCAAAACAAAAAAACAACTGCAGACAAAAACCCAAAAAGCCCACCTCAAAAGCAACAAATTAAAAGAGAATCAACAGATAGCATTATGCGTATATCAGGCAATGCAATTAATCTTTTAACTGGTCTTGCTGGTGAACTGTCCACATCTCTTATTCAATCTGAAGGTATAATTTCACATTCTCTTGCACAAATTGATTTACTCACCAATCAAAACTCAATAGTGGATAAAAGGCTATTATCTTTACAAAATTTATTAGAAGTCAAAAGTATCCCAGTAAAAAAAGCCTTATTATCTTCAAATAAAGATGATGCAGGGTTCGATC
Organism: uncultured Alcanivoracaceae bacterium; assembly: GCA_964594435.1. Classification (GTDB taxonomy): domain Bacteria; phylum Pseudomonadota; class Gammaproteobacteria; order Xanthomonadales; family Marinicellaceae; genus NORP309. The sequence goes on along the minus strand of CAZQMH010000035.1, from coordinate 9,727 downwards.
CATTAGAAATGGATGAGTACAATGAGTTGCACAGTGCGACCAATACATTAGCTGAAACCCTAAAGGATGTGAGAGAATTTGCAAAAAGACTCACTACTTCATTGAAAAACATGCAAGAAAAACAAATTCAAATGGAAAACTTGAGTAATGAAATCAATGAAAGATTAATATCAACCCGATTAACCTCTGCAAACCACCTGTCTTCACGTCTGCAAAGAGGAGTACGCCAAGTTGCAAAATCAACTGGGAAAAAAGTCGAACTACTGATTTCTGGAGATGATGTTTTAGTTGATAACCAAGTTCTAGATAGTATTATTAATCCACTATTGCATGTATTAAGAAATGCGGTTAGTCATGGTATTGAAAACCCAGAAAGTCGTAAAAAAGCGAATAAAAAAGAAAAAGGACAGATTAAATTAAGCTTTAAGCGTCAAGGTGAAAGCTTATTGATTGAATGCAGAGATGATGGTAGCGGCTTCAATTTAGAAAACATTGCCAATAAAGCCATCAAACTTGGCTTAATAGACCAAAACCACAACTTAACGGCTAAAGAACTGATAAATTTAACCTTGTTACCTGGCTTTAGTACCGCACAAAGCGTATCTCAAGCCTCAGGCAGAGGCATAGGCATGGATGTCGTCAATCGTGCAATTGAAGATTTACGTGGAAATATGGATATAAATAGCGAACCTGGTAGAAATAGTACAATAATTATTCGTTTACCTCTTACTCTAATGTCAATGCACCTGTTAATATTTCGAGTGGCAGATTCAGTATTTGCAACGCCAAGCAGTGGACTTGAACAAGTACTTTTTTCTGATGCAGGAAAAATTATAAAAACGCAATCAGGTTATCTCTTTAATTTCAACGAACAAGACTATGAAATACACCAATTTAAAACTCTATTAGGTTTAGCTGTTGATAAACCAATCGACCCAAGTGCAAATGTACTATTAATGCTGGTAAAGGTCAATACGGGCAATATTGCATTAGTTTTTGATGAAACTTTAAATGGACGAAATTTAGTTGTTAATCAGTTTAATGATTATTTTCCTCGAATGGATGGCATGATTGGTGCTTCAATTTTGGGAGATGGAAGCATAGTACCCATCATTGATTTATTTGATTTACTGCAAAAACCACATCAAGAAAAACTAGCCACAGTGAACACCCAAACAGTACCTGAAATAAAAACACACAAAATTCTAGTGGTAGATGACTCAATTAGTGCAAGGGGAAGCATGGTTGAAACGCTTAAAAATGCAGGATTTTTAACTCTAACTGCAGTGGATGGAATGGATGCATTAATAAAACTAGAAGGAGAAAAAATTGATGCGGCAGTACTTGATTTGGAAATGCCTCGTATGAATGGCATAGAATTGGCAACCCATTTAAGGCTGGATGAAAGCTACAAGCAAATACCGCTTTTAATGGTAACCTCAAGATCAACTGAAAAGCATAAAAAACTAGCGAAAAATGCAGGCATAAATGCTTATTTTACCAAACCTTATCAAGAAGATGAATTTACTGATAAAATATATAGCCTAATTGAAGAGACTGGAAGTTAACTGGTATAACTTTCCAACCATTTAGAAATCCTTTTTAAAGTTTCTTGAAATTTAGCACTAACAATAGGCTTTGTCAGATAAGTCGTTGCACCCACCATGACACCTTTGACCTCATCTAAGGGTGATGTTTTACCACTTAACATGATAATTGGTGTTTTTTTATAGCTTATGGTTGCACGAAGTTGTTTACATGTTTCATAGCCGTCAATCCCAGGCATCATAACATCGAGAAACATAAGATCGTATTTTTGTTTCTTAGCTTGAACCAATGCATCTTCGCCTGAAGTGACAAAATCCATGGTAATTCCAGCATTTTGTAGTTCAATTTCTAATTGTTTATGAATCATTAAACTGTCATCAATTACCAGTGCATGATAAGGCCTTTTTTCACTAGTTTCTTTGCTTTTCGCTGGTGGAGTTGTTTCTTTTGAGTCTAGTTTAGCTCCCTCAATTATGTTGTCTTTAGGGTCGGGTTTTATTGAATCGCTCTTGCTTTTGGTTAAACCTTTAGATTCAGTTTGCTTCTTGTTTATTATATCTATGACTTTATTGAAAGCCGCTCGGGCTTCACTAATATTCATTGGAGAAGTAATATTTATATCGCCTAAACCTTCTTGGCTATTTTTTGAAATCACAATGGAAGCTTGATTTTTATTTAAACTTAGATTTTTAAGCACATCATCAGTTACAATAATCAACTTGGCATCTGTAGCTGTTTTAACAGTATGTGCAGACAAACCCAAAGCAATTTTTAAGGCAATAACTTTATCAAAAATAGCCTTTTCTTGCGTTTGAATACCTTGTATAAAAATTCCGAAATCCACTTGTTTTGGTGGCGATGGTGGTTTTGTTGCACCTTTTTTAGCTTCTTTTGAAAGAGTTGGTTTAGTAACAGTATCATTTTGTTTATCTGAAAACTTACCCTCAATAGAGGCCAGTAATGAGAAAAGATTAACAATCATTTGCCCATTGGAAGTATTAAATTCAATGTTTTTACCCTGTCCTGATAAAACTTTAATCTCAATATTGTTTTTTAACAATTTATCAATTGTGAGAATAAGTTGTTTTAAATTTGATGCCAGAGCATCAAGTTTCCATAGGATTAATGTGTCATTTTCTTTTAATGAATTTAAACAAGACGTGAGTTTTGAACTTTTAGCATCATCACTTAATGACTTATCAATATAGATATTTTTTTCCTTAATACCAAGTGCCTTGAATGAATCAATTTGGGCATCCAAAGATTCTGTTTTCTTAAATTTTGATTTACTTAAATAGCCTATTTTCATGTTTTCTCCAACCGACGATTAAACTTAAGTTTTAATACCTTATAATGTACGCCTTATAGATACATATGTACCTGATAATCTCAACATTAATTTTAACATAGCTTGTATATTTTTTAAAATCTAATCTTGATTGAAACCCAAATTTTCCTTAAACCCTAATCTAGATATTAAACATGATTTGGGGTTTATAAAACGCAATCTATGGGGCTGGAATCAACAAACTTATTGGCACCGCAAACATCTTTTCTCCAAATGGTGTGATTCTTTCGCCATCATAAAACACAATTCCAGAACTAAATTTATCCCCACAAGCATTTTTTAGTTTATTTAAACCTTTAAAATCACTGGCTCTGACGGTAGAAGATGCTTTTACTTCAATCCCTGCAAGTTGTGCCCCTTGAACTAAGATTATATCAACTTCAACTTTATCTTTGTTCCGAAAATGATAAAAATCGATGGGTATTTCCTGCCAATCTGCGTATTTACGTAATTCTTGATAAACAAATGTTTCCAACAGACGACCCAATACTTCTCTGTTTTTCATGAGACTTGCAACACTAAGCCCAAGTAAAGCACAGGCTAGACCCGTATCTGCCATGTGTAATTTTGGTGTTTTTATGAGTCGGCTTAACTGATTAGTGTGCCAAGGCGTTAATTGTTCGATTAAAAAAACGTGTTCTAATAATGTTACGTATTCTTTAATTGTCGGTCTGCTGACAGAAAATGGTGATGCCAAGTCTGAGGCATTGAATAAGCGTGCACTTTGTCCTGCTGCCATGCTTAAAAGTCGTGGTAAAAGATCGAGTTTATGAATTCTGGTTAAATCTTTTACGTCTCTTTGTACAATTGTTGTAATGTAATCCCGATACCAGCGTAGGCGACTTCGTTGGCTTTTTCGTGCGATTGCAACGGGATAACCTCCTATAGTTATTGTTTCTGCTAATTTTTCGCCTAAATAGTGGTAATGATTTTGGTTCAATGCTGGATTAAAATTATTGGTAAACAAATCAGTGATAATGCTTGGGTATTGCCCCGCAATTTCTGCTAATGCAAGCGGCCGTAATCGGATGATTTCAATCCTGCCAGCTAAGGAGTCAGAAAGCCTTGGCAACAAAAGGATATTAGTCGAACCCGTTAATATAAATCGACCTGGTTTGCGATTTTCATCAACGGCAACTTTGATGGCACTGAATAATTCAGGCACATGTTGTACTTCATCAAGTATAACATGCTCAGGTAAGCGTTTAACAAAGCCAAGAGCATCAACCTTAACCGCATCTCTTTGTGTTTCATCATCAAAGGTAATATAGGCATAGTTTAATTTTGTACCTACATGTTTTGCCAGCGTGGTTTTACCGCATTGTCTTGGACCGTGAATCAATATCACGGGGCTTTCTTCAAGCGCTTCTTTAAGCAATGTCTCAGAAAACCTTGGGTAATAGATTGAATCATTCATAATATTTGCAGGTGAAAAACATCGTCCAATTGTAAATATATCATCGTCCAATTGCAATAATATATTCGTCTAATTGTAAATATATCATCGTCCAATTGCAATAATATATTCGTCTAATTGTAAATTGTAATGAATATATTTTTAAGATTTATCACAAATCCAACTATTTAGTACCACTTTTATGCAATATTCAGGCTAAATAATTCGTATCCCAAAATCGAATTCAACTGTTTTCATAATACTGCTTAATTTCATCAGCTTGCTGCATTCTGCCTAAATTTTTAAGGGCAATAACTGCGATTTCGTGGTTGTGGTAATGCAAATTTTTTTGCCAGTTTTTAGATTTAATTTTACCGTATTTCTTTATTAAGGTTAAGGCATCGGTGGGTTTGTTTTTCGCCATTAAAAGTGCTAAATCTCTATCCAGACATTGCTCTTTTTTTAGTTTTTTGTTTTGGTAGTTGACGACAGTAGTCCTAAAATAAGGGTAATAATGCTCAAAACCCATGGCGTGAGATAATTTATAGAGTATGATTTTGTCTTGCTCGTGCAGGAATGTGAGTTGTTGTGCCAACTCTATAAGCTTGGGAAACAGGGCGTTGTTTTCAGGCAGTTCTGGCAAATTTAAAAGCATCGAAAAAGTTTGCGGTGTTAGCTTTGCTGGCTTTAATTGCGTTATGAATGTTTGCTGAAAATTCTCAGGCGTGAGTGTGGCCAATGCTTTTCTAAACTTTGAATCTTGTTTAAAACAGGAGATACCATTGTCAACTTCTATTGCACCATCGTCATACCAGTTAGTGGCAACTAGGGTTGAGACATCGCCTTTATTTTTGAGCCTTAGTCCGATTTGTTTCGCCCAATTATTGATATATTTCAGGGCAAACTTATGAAATCCGAGTTGGGCATTGTGCTGGTATAAATGATACGTCATTAAACCACCATTATCGGTTAGGCCAAGCAATACACGCCCAATCACTTTACCTCGGGTGTTTTTTGCATAAATAATCTGTTTATTAATGTCGGCAATATTGGCGAAGACGGAAAAATAATTAAAGCTGGTTGGTGATAAGCAGGTTTTGAAATAAGCGCCCATATTGAGTATTTCTAGCGGGTCTTTCGCTATTGACAAGGTGATGGGTTCGTTGTTTTTTGCTTGATAAGTTTGTGATGCGATGCCATTTATCCAATGCTGCATGTCGAATCCAATTTGTTGCATGTTTAGGATGAATTGGTGGTTTTTTGGGTGATTGAGCAATTGCCATTGTTGGTAATCATTTTTATTGTCGTATTGGCAGCGGTTTTTTATGACTTTTATCGCAAGTTTTTTATCGGCACTGACAAAATCAATAATGGGCATAAGTTGGTAAATGATAGCGTTAGTCAAAAACCATTGCGGCACTTGTTTGGGCTTTAGTTCAAAAAAATCAATCCACAACCCTTTAAAACAGGCGAATAATCGTTGTTGCCATGCAGTATAGGTTTCTTTGGTGATTAGGGTATCGAGTTTAGATTGAATTTTGTTTTGTTCCACTTGAGTGATGGCTTTGTGGTTTTTTAATTTGTTGGTTAAATTTTGCAAGCGTGGCACTAATTTATCACTTTGATTAGGGTTGTGATTAGTATTATGATTCTCTTTTAAGCGGTTAATTTGTTTTTGTAGTTGTGCAATTTGGGCTTTTAGCATTGGTTTTGACCACCAATGAGCGGAAAATATTTTGCTGGTTTTTTTCTCTGCATTTGGGCAGATTTGGTTTAATTGTTGCAGTTGTGGGTGAAATATTTTTGGGAAATTGTGAATCCAATCACCACAGTTGTGCTGATTTTGCTGGAATGGTGGCACATGCTTAATTGAACTGAGTTTTTTTATTATTCTTACTTGATAACAATTCGCACGCATTGCATTGGCCTGTCCCATGAATAATAATTGTTTGAAGATTGCCGCTGCTTTTATTTCGACAAAGGTAGTAAACATGACACTTAGGGTATCATCATTGGTATATTCTTCATTGAACTTATTCCAAATGGATAGGAGCTTTAAGATTTCTTGCGGGTTTAAATCATAATATTCCATCATTTTGATGATGATTGAGGGAATATAACCTAACTTCTTGTGTTCTAATAAATATAAACTCAAGCTGATAACAGCTGCATCGCTAAATGAGCTGTTTGCCAGTGTTGCAATTCTTGCAGCTGCTTGAGAGTTAATTGCTTCGTGCTGTTGAACCTGACTCAAGACATGGAAAAATCGTGCAAATTTTGCAGGTTTTAGCTCGTCAAAAAGAGTGGACTCTAGTGTGCCCCAATAATATTCTTCAAGTTGCTGCCAAGGTGCATTTTTATAGGTTTTTGGGTGGGCTTTGATGTATTTAGCTAATAACTTGAGGTAGTGTGAAAGCTGAGTTTTATTGATTGAACCATAATTGTAAATCATGTGAAAGTTGAGCAAAAACTTTATCCTGGTTGGGTAGTTGTATTTGCGAGTGGTGTCATTTTTGGGTAGAGCAGATAATAAACTTTGTAATGCTTGGGATAACTCGTGATGTTGACTAAAATCTTTTATGGCTGCAATTGCTACACTCAGCTTGATGTTATTGGGTTTGGTTTTTTGTAGGTTCTGCAACTTTTTTTGCTGGGTTAGTAGTTGTTTTGCATTGCTTTGAGCGGCATAATTTATGATATTTTCAATTTTCAAACATAAGATGTTAGCTTTTTTCCACCAACTGTGCCATTTGAGCAAAGCTTGGCTTAAATCAAAAGTGCTAATTAATAATAAGGCTCTTTTGCGTTGAATCGGTTTGACTTGCATGAGCCATTTGAGCAAATCGAGTAATACTTGAGTGTTATGTATGACTTTTATGGGCGGTCTTTTTAGTGACTTGTTTTGTCGTTTGGGTATTTTACAATGAATGTGGTTGTTAAAATGGTTATCACTGATTTCGGTGCAATCATTGAGCGTTGCTGTTTTGAAGATGAGGTCAATAAATTTCTTAGCTCTCTTACCGTTTTGTGCAAACAGGTGGATAAGCCGCAAATAGTTTGGTAAAGGTATGGCCTCATTGTGCATGTGATTTTCATTCTGGCTGATAAACGCCAATGATTTTTTCAAAGGTTTTCTATCAATAAAATGCAACCACGATAATGCGTTAATTATCTCTGGATTATACGTGACTGTAGTGTCTGCGTATTTTTTATGGAAAGAACTGTCTTGGTTAAATAATGAATGAAATGCGGCGTTTGTAGGATTTTTGCTTAATTGTTTATAATAATCCAAATACGCGTGGCACCGTGTAAACCATTGCTGGCTGTCGCCGACTATTTTCGGCAAGGCAATGGGGAAATCCTTATACAACTCATTTATCGTTCGTTGGGCTTTACTGACCATTTTTGTTGTAATGACAACAGTATCAATTGCGGCAAAAGGGCACAACCATAACAGCTTGTTTTCAACAAAAACAGGGCAGCCTTCGAGCCAATAAAGATGTGCGTTGATAAGCATCTTTGCCCGTGCAAGACCTTTGGCCTTTTTGGTTAATTTGATATTACTTGGTTGCATAATCGTTATTATCAGGCAAAAGGGCAAGTTTAGTGGTGTGAAATTAATTTTATAAACTGTTTTGAAAAAGTATAAATATCACCAGGCCATCGAGCAGATAAATAATTTCTGTCTTGTAGACAAAAACCACGATTGAGCTTTTTGAGAGAATCACGCAACAATGGAACAGGGCCTTTAACAAAGTGAGCTTGATCGACTAAAAAGGATTTGACTTCATCTTCGACCGTCGTTTCTGGATAGGTGAGGTAATAATCTTTGAGCCATAGTTTAGTTAGCTTGTAGGCTGATTGTTCTTGTGATTTCAATAAGGCGGTTGTTTTGTACTGATGTATAACAGACTGATTTGTGCGTTTATCTATGCTTCTAGCGACCAAAATTACTCCGTGACACACTGCTCCTACTGGTTTATTTTTGTTAAAAAACTGGGCAATTAAGTTTTGTAATATTAGGGATTCTAGGTATTCTTTCACGCCTTTATCGTGCCCTCCTGCGAGGTAAATAGCACAATAATCCTCTTCATGAATTTCATTATAGGTAAGAGGGTGGCAAAAATTATTGTCTTCTTGCAGCAACTTATAGGCTGCAATCGCATCTTTACGAGCTTGTAATAAAGGTTTGAAGATGCCTAATTTTCTTCCTGTCAACATAAGAGTATCGGCTTGTGCCTTTTTACCGTTCGGCGTAGAAAAGATAACATTCCATCCGGCTTGACTTAACAATTTCCACACAATCGCAACCTCACTAGGATCAAAACCATAACGTGGCAATGGCATGATGATTGGGCTTTTCATTATATTAAATACTGAGCATGGTAGTGTAAATGTTCCTCCATAAAAGTTGCGATAAAATAATAACTGTGGTCATAGCCGTCTTGCATACGTAGGTTTAATGGATGATTACACTCTTTACAAACTCTTTCTAACAATTCCGGTTGCAAGTATTCTTCTAAAAACTCATCATTTGTGCCTTGGTCTATGAATAAGGGCATTTTGCTGTTTGATGTTTTGACTAATTCACAGCTGTCATGATTTTTCCATGCCCCTTTATCCTCGCCAAGATAACCAGCCAATGCCTTTTGTCCCCAAGGAGTTTGTGATGGTGCAACAATGGGTGAAAAAGCACTGACACTTTGGTAAGCCTTTGGATTTCGCAAAGCAATCATCAAAGCACCATGTCCGCCCATTGAGTGCCCAAAAATACTTTTCTTGTCATTGACATTGAAGTTTGTTTCAATGATTTCTGGCAATTCTTGCGTGACATAATCGTACATATTGTAATGTTTTGCCCACTTTTCAACCGTTGCATTGACATAAAATCCCGCACCACTGCCAAAATCATAACTGTCATTCTCACCCTCGATGCCCAAATCACGCGGACTGGTATCCATAGTGACGAGGACAATTCCAAGTTTTGCTGCCATGCGTTGAGCCCCTGCTTTGATGACAAAGTTTTCTTCGGTACAAGTTAAACCCGATAACCAATACAACACAGGCAGTTTTTTATCGGTAATTTGTGGCGGCAAATAAACCGCAAAAGTCATCGTTGCATTATTGACTTGCGATTCGTGTTGGTAAAACTCTTGGCTGCCACCAAATAATTTGTATTTGTTTTTTAATTTAATTTTCATAGACAATCCCAATTTAAGTTCTACTTTAGCATAAGCATACTAAAATTTTAAGTATTTTTTCTTATCACTTAGTTGATTAATCCCAAATCCCGATAGTGAATCGCAATAAAGAGTGCAAGCAATTAGTCGTACCATCCATGATATTCCCCACATCTATGTGGGCTTACGTGAAAATACTTTCCAGAAGTATTTTTGATGGGTATAAGGAATTGACAAAAACCAAATCCAAAAGAT
>CAZQMH010000034.1:0-14861 GCA_964594435.1 uncultured Alcanivoracaceae bacterium | reverse complement strand
TCTTGCCAAAAAATACCAAAATCATTGAGGTTTATCAAAAGGAAGGTGAAATAGTGCTGACTTTGGATATTTCGCCGCAATTTTTAAAGTACGATTTTAATGAAGAGGTGCTGGAACAAGTGAGTCATGATTTAGATATGACTTTGTTTGAAATAGCACCAGATGTTAAAAAGATACATTTGGCAGTTATGCGTGATGGCAAAAAAGTGGCTTTGTCTAATTTTTTAAAAATTGAAAAAACGCCAATTAAAGAACCTGCTCATGAGGCGAGTTTGAGCAAAAGACGCGGGCACAATAAGAGTGCTATTAACGGTGCATTATCTGATAAGGTTTTGTTTATTTCGCAAGCTCATGGCTGGATTGATTATAACGATTCGAGGGAATGGGCGACTCAACGAGGCATTAATAACGATATTGTCGAAGATTTTGTCAATTCTGAGGCGACTAATCAATATTTGTTAGAGTATTTGCGTAATGCGGGTGCCAAAATTTTTACCGTTCGTGAATTGGATATGAACAATAATATGGTCATTGTTGATAATGAAGATGGTTTGGCACATGCCAGCAATGGCACTTATGAGGAAGTTGGTGCGAGTAATTTATTTAATAATTCATCCGCTAATGGCTTTAAAAACTTTCAAGCACCTTATGCTAACTTAACCGATCCTTTTCGCAGCAATGGTGGCAGTGATAGGGTGATTACTACGGCTCTTAGCGAAACAGCCAGAGCGGTGTGGAGTCCTGTTATTCCAGAGGATGGCTATTATCATGTATATGTGTCTTACTCTGGAGTGGGCAATCGACCAACAGATGCGAAATATATTGTTCATCATGGTGGTTTGGAAACGGTTGTTTATGTGAATCAAGAAGTGCACCGTTATGTTTGGAATGATATTGGCGAGTTTTATTTTAAGGCAGGTGGCAATGATTTTGTTGCATTAAGCAATGAATCTGCCGAATCAGGAACAACCGTTTCGGCGGATGCGGTACGTTTTGGTGGTGGCATGGGTGATGTTAAGGGCAATTATCATCCTGTTGTTAGCACCCATCCACGTTGGGAAGAAGGGGCGCGTTCGTATGTGCAATTTCAAGGAGCAAATTCTTCAATTTATACCGTCGGCGATGTTGGGGCTCGGTCTAAATTTGCCGCATGGGAACATTACAGTGTGGAAGATTCGGTTTATGTTTCGTGGCATTCCAATGCGTTTAATGGGAGTGCTCGGGGTACAAGTACCTATATTTATTCCAGTAATCCACCTGATGGAACTTATGATACAACGCAGGCGGTTGCGGGTTCTGCACAATTACAAACTGCAATTCACAGCGAAATTATCAATGATATTCACCAAGCGTGGGATAGCAATTGGCAGGATCGTGGCAAACGCTCGGCTTATTTTGGTGAAATAAATCCTGCGCGCAACAATGAAATGCCTTCGGTACTCATAGAAATGGCATTTCATGACAATGTTGATGATGCCAATGCCTTGCGAAATCCACAATTTCGAAAATTAGTGGCACGTTCGGTTTATCAAGGTATTGTTAAATATTTTGCTCAACGCGATAGTTTAAGCATTAATCTGGTGCCAGATGAAATTACTCATTTTGCGGTAAAATCAGTTCAAAACGGGCAAATTCATCTCTCTTGGCAAGCTCCATTGACCGATGGCAATGACATAGGTGGTGGTGCGGCAAGCAGTTATGTGGTTTATCAATCGACAGATGGTTACAATTTTGATGATGGTAGCCAAACCAATGATTTATTTTATGATGTGACTAATTTAGCAGCAGGAACGGTCTATTATTTCAAAGTTAAGGCTAAAAATGCGGGTGGTTTGTCATTGGCAAGTGAAACATTAGGTGCTCGTGTGCGGTATGCCAATGAAAATCGGGTGCTGGTCGTTAATGGTTTTGACCGCCTTAATAGTGGGCAATTAATCTCCATGAATATGCCCGATATTGGTGGTTTTGTTGACCGCATGTTTTTACGACAGATGAATGCATTTAATTATACCATTCAACATGGTGATGCCATCAATGAAGCGGGTGTTGGTTTTGATTCTATTGCCAATGAATTAATCGAAGATAATTCGTTCAGTCTGAATGCCAATGATTACCAAGTCGTCTTGTGGATTTTGGGAGAAGAATCATCACTTGGTAGCACATTAACCGCTGCCGAACAAAATCAACTCACTTCCTATTTGAATGCTGGTGGTAAATTATTTATCAGTGGAGCTGAAATTGCTTGGGATTTGGATAATTTAGGCAGCAGTGCCGATAAAAATTTCTACCACAATGTTTTAATGACACAATACACCGCCGATGATGCCAATACCTATCAAGCCAGTGGTCAAGTTGCCTCACCGTTTGCAACTTTAGGAACATTGAATTTTGATGATGGCAGTCATGGCACTTACCAAGTGGAATTTCCAGATGTTATTGCGCCCTTAAATTCTGCGGCGACTTGTTTGCAATACCTTGGAGCACAATCGGCATGTACCTATGTTGATACGGGCACTTACCAAGTGATACATTTGGGTTTTCCTTTTGAAACAATTTATCCTAAAAGTAAACGCAACGATTTGATGGCACAAAGTATGGATTATTTTGCCATACCTTATTTTAGCGATTTAATCTTTGCCAATGGTTTTGAATAAATTCAGGCGACTCAACTTCGGGTTAAATTGAGTGGATTTTTCTTTTTCACCACGATATTATCTTCGATACGAATGCCACCGTAAGGTTTAAATTCATTGACGCGGCTAAAGTTGATATACTGCCCCAAACCATCGTCTTTGGCTTGTTGCAACAACATATCAATAAAATAAATGCCTGGTTCTATGGTCAGCACATTGTTTTTTTCTAGGGTGCGGGTAAGACGCAGGAATGGATGCAGTTGCGGAGGAACTAGAATATTACCATCTTCATCGCTTTGGTGGCCGCCAATATCGTGCACTTGTAAGCCTAAATAATGCCCCAAACCATGCGGTAAAAAGACATTGGTCAATCCTGTATCATGGGCTGTTTGTGCATCACAGTTGATTAGGTCAAAATCGCTAAGAATTTGGGCTATTTTAAGGTGGGCTTGTTGGTGCAGGTCAATATAACTTGTACCAACGGTGGCTTTTTTGCCAATTTTAATTTGCATGGCATCAACGGCTTGAATCAGTTGGGCAAAATCAGAACTTTCATCAATTGCATAAGTGCGAGTAATATCTGAGGCATAACCATTGACTTGACAACCAGCATCAATCAAAAAAGATTTTAAATTTTCTTTCTTGTAGCGAAAACGTTGCATGTGCTGGTAATGCAAAACCGCACCATTGTGGTTTTGAGCAACAATATTGCCATAGGGTAGTTGGTATTCATTGTGTTTGGTTGCTAAAAGATAGGCCAAATGCGTTTCAAATTCACTCAAACCTTGACGAAAACATTTTTCCGCAGCTTTGTGCCCTTTTAAGGCTAAAACATTGGCTTGGCGAATTTGGTCAATTTCATAATCAGTTTTCACCGCACGATGCCAATGCACATAATCCATATAGGTTCGCGGGTTATGTTTGAGGTTTTCAAAGCGACAACTGTCCTCTTGTCCAATCCAAGCGTGATTTTTTAGTGTGCTAAAATCAGGCACATCTTCTAAACCTGTTATGGCAATAATTTCAAAATAATGCGTCCAGTCACCCTGTGGCATTTTAGCTTGCGAGTGCCAATAATCTTTGGGTTGATAAAGATACAAGAGCGGTTTCTTACCTAATTGATAATGCAGGATGCAATGTGGCGTTTCGGTAATCGGCAGTAACCATTTAAAATGTGGATTGCAAGCAAAAGGATAGGGCATATCATCCAAAAAATAATTATTGGCGTGACCTGAGTAGATTAAAACGCCATCAAGTTTGGCTTTATCCAGTCCTTGGTTGATTATTTTTGAAACATAATTATAATGATTGTCGTACATGGCTCATCACTTATAAGATAAAAAAATCTATTATGGCACAAAACAACGAATCTCCTGGTGAAAAAATACTGGCAAACTGGAAAAAACTCAAAGATAAACCTTTTGGCAAGTATTTGTTCTCCAAAGCGGTGGGCAGAATGGCTCCTTATACAGGTTCTATAAAAGCCTTAGTCACGGATTTAGAACCAGGCAATTGCCAAGCTTTTTTAAAAGAAAGAAGGGCAAACAAAAATCATCTCAATAGCATTCATGCCATTGCCTTAATAAACTTAGGTGAAGTCACCAGCGGACTTGCTGTGTTGTCGGGAATGAGTTCGCAAATACGTGGTATTTTGACCAAACTGGAGATGGAATACATCAAAAAAGCAAAAGGTGATTTAACTGCTCAATGCGTTTGTGAAATTCCCAAGGTTACCGATGAATTAAACTATACTGTAGAAACCACTATTAAAAACACCCAAAATGAAACCGTAGCCATTGGTAAATTTTATTGGCTATTGTCTCGCAAACAAAATTAATTTAGAAACAGGAAAATTATGAAAAAATATATTTATCTCTTAGCACTGATCACAAGTTTTGCAACAGCCCAAACAGAACGGGTCTTAATCGTCGGTGATTCATGGGCTGATCAGCAATTTACTGACGGTATTCACGATCAAGTATTCAGTAACAATGGTCATGCAGATATTATTGTCGCCAATAGCAGTACGGTTGCCATCAGTGGTACGACCGCCGCTGATTGGATTGCACCTTCTCAATTGCAAGTTATTGCTGATGCCATCAGTGCTAACCCTGATGTCGATATTGTGCAATTAACCATTGGCGGCAACGATTTTTTAAATGCATGGTCAATCACTATGACCCAAGCCCAAGAGGATGCACTCAAACAACAAATCGTCACCGACCTCAACACCATTGTTAATCATATCTTAGCTCAAAGGCCCAATATCGAAGTGATTTTGAGTTTTTATGATTACCCTAATTTTGTCGATACCATTAGTGGTCTTGGAGGCACAACCTGTAATAATCTTTATAATGATTTAGGGCAACCAACTGTCACCGAGTTAAATACGGTGGGTGGCGTTTTTGAGACGGCATACAGCCAAATAGCCAGCGAACATGGGCGTGTTTATCATGTTTCTCACTTTGGTTTGATGCAATCTTTTTATGGTTTTCCAGCACAGAATATCAATCCAGGTGATATTTTACCTCCAGGTGATTTATCATTGCCCTCGCCCATTGAAGCCATGCGTTTGCACGCCTTTTCAATTCGAGATTGTTTTCACCTAACACCACAAGGCTACACTTATCTTATCCAAGATGTCTATGATGGCTATTTTGCGGCAAAATTTGATAGCATATACCGCAACTCTATGGAGTAAGGAAAGCGTAAATATTTGGCATAGTGCTTGACAAATTTATTATATTAGCAAATACTAATACTTTTATTAATACAAGAGTGTAGCTATGTCAAAATTTATCATTTCACCCTCAATTTTATCGGCTGATTTTGCACGATTAGGCGAAGATACTCAAGCCGTACTTGATGCAGGAGCGGATTGGGTGCATTTTGATGTGATGGATAACCATTATGTGCCAAATTTAACCATCGGTCCTATGGTCTGTGAAGCGTTACGCAATTATGGCATTACTGCCCCAATTGATGTACATCTTATGGTTAAACCCGTGGATAGAATTATTCCAGATTTTGCCAAAGCAGGGGCGAGTATCATCACCTTTCATCCTGAGGCCTCCGAACATGTCGATAGAACGCTGGGTTTAATTAAGGAATCAGGTGCACAAGCGGGTTTGGTTTTAAATCCCGCCACGCCTTTGGCTATTTTGGAACACGTTATGGATAAACTCGATATGATTTTATTGATGTCAGTTAACCCAGGTTTTGGTGGGCAGAAGTTCATTGCAGAAACCCTAAATAAGACCAAAGCGGTAAGGCAACTCATCGAAAAAAGCGGCAGAGATATTCGTTTAGAAATTGATGGTGGTGTCAAGATTAACAACATTAAAGAAATCATGCAGGCAGGAGCCGATACCTTTGTTGCAGGTTCTGCCATATTCAACACGCAGGATTACAAAAAAACTATTGATGCCATGCGTGCTGAACTTGCGTGAGTATATCCCAAATCCCGTCTTTGGATTTACTTCCGCTTGGCATTTTTAAAAGCATTGGCTAAGGCACCAAAGGCGTTAGCTGTTGATTTTTGCCCTTTGTTTTTTGCTTGATGATGACGTTTGTGTGCGTCAGGTTTTTTGTTAGTTTGCTGTTTTTTGCTGATTTGCTGTCTGCCAGATTTTGCCGATAAGGCGATACGTTTGCGTGCAACATCAACTTCTAACACCGTTACTTTAAGAATTTGACCCGCCTTAACCACATCACTCGGGTCTTTTATGAAGCTGTCGGCGAGTTGTGAGATATGAACCAAACCATCTTGATGCACACCAATGTCAACAAAGGCACCAAAAGCGGTTACATTGGTGACGACCCCTTCGAGCTGCATACCTTCTTGTAAGTCTGCAATGCTATGAACGGCATCATCAAACAGGGCTGTTTTGAATTCACCTCGCGGATCTCGACCTGGTTTTTTTAGTTCTTCGATTACGTCCTTGATGGTGTGGATGCCAAATTTATCGTTGGCAAATTGGCGAGGGTTAATATTTTTTAATTTTTCAGCTTTGCCTATCACGTCGGTAATTTTGCAGTTGAGACTGGTGATTATTTGTTCGACCAATGGATAAGCCTCAGGATGTACTGCCGAGGCATCAAGTGGCTGTTCGCCATTTCTTATTCGCAAAAAACCCGCACATTGACGGAACATTTTTTCACCCAATCGTTTCACCTTTAATAGTTCTTTGCGGTTGCTAAAGCCACCATTTTCATCTCGGTAATTGATAATTTCTTGAGCGACAGATTCTGAAATCCCAGCGACGTATTTTAACAGGGCTCCAGAGGCTGTGTTGACATCTACGCCGACTGAGTTGACGCAATCTTCTACGGTAACAGCCAATGATTTAGCGAGTTTTAGCTGGTTGACGTCGTGCTGGTATTGACCTACGCCAATGGCTTTGGGTTCGATTTTTACCAATTCTGCCAGCGGATCTTGCAAGCGTCTGGCGATGGAAACAGAACCACGATAAGTCACATCCAGATCGGGAAACTCCAAAGCAGCCGCCGCTGAAGCGGAATAAACCGAGGCGCCAGCTTCTGAGACCATGATTTTTTTAGCCTTAATTGAGTTGAACTCTTGCAGCAATTCTGCCACCAGTTCATCGGTCTCACGTGATGCTGTGCCATTACCAATACTGATGAGTTCGATAGCATGTTTTGTGCACAAAGCGGCAAGAATTTGTTTTGATTTTTGCCACTGTTTTTGTGGTGGGTGTGGATAAATAACGGCTTTGTCCACCAATTTTCCTGTTTTATCAACCACCACAACCTTAACGCCTGTGCGAAATCCAGGGTCGAGTCCTAATGTGGCTTTACCTCCAGCAGGTGCTGCCAGTAATACATCGCGCATATTGCGAGCAAAAACAGCGATGGCTTGTTCATCGGCTATCTCTCGTACTTGATTGGTCAATTGTAAGGATAATCTTACATGCAGTTTAGCAATCCATGCTAATTGTGCTGTTCTCAGAAGCCAAGCTGATTTTTCGACTTGCCAGTTAAGGTGGCTTATGATTTTTGTGACAGCAGGGTGTTGTGTGGTGGTGGCTGATTCGGTATCGGTTTGCACATCAATTTTAAGTTGTAGCAGCCCTTGGTTGCGACCGCGTAAAATAGCCAACATGCGGTGCGATGGAATTTTATTGATTTTTTCTGAAAATTCAAAATAATCTTTGAATTTGCCAGCTTCATTTTCTTTGCTTTTAACCAGTGTTGAGAAGATAAAAGCATTATCCCATAGCCATTGACGTAAATTTTGCATTAAATCGGCATCTTCACCTATGTCTTCTAAAGCAATTTGGCGAGCTCCATCTAAGGCTTCTTGAGCGGTTTTTATGGTGCCGTTGCAGTATTTTTCAGCCAGTTGAGTTTCTTGGGCTGTGGGTTGGTCGATGAGTTCTTGTAATAGCGGTTCTAGCCCTGCTTTGCGTGCAAGTTGGGCTTTGGTCTGTCTTTTTTTCTTGAATGGCAGGTACAAATCTTCCAAACGGGTTTTGCTCTCGGCTTGCATGATGGCATTTTGAACCTCTGTTGTGAGTTTTCCTTGTTCTTTGATGGTATTTAAGATACTTGCTCGCCGATCATCCAATTCACGCAGATAGGTTAACCTTTCCTCTAATAAACGCAATTGTGTATCATCTAAGCCGCCGGTGGCTTCTTTGCGATAACGTGCGATGAATGGAACGGTATCGCCATCATCTAATAAGCTTATGGCAGCTTCGACTTGGTGGACTTTGGCATTGATACTTTGGGCAATGAGGTTTGTGTGGTTCATGTGCTTGCTTTATTTAAAATGTTGCATTATATGGATAGATGAGAAATTTTTCCACAAAGGCGGGTAAAATAACTCGCCTCTCTGTTATACTTGTGACTTTATTATTTGGGTTTTGCATGTTTAGATATATGGTTAAACGCATAATCGGTGCGTTACCAACATTATTGATTTTAATCACGATTTCATTTTTCATGATTCGGGTAGCACCTGGTGGACCGTTTGACACAGAAAAAGATTTGCCGCCTGAAATTCAGAAAAATTTAGAAGCAAAATACCATTTGGATGAACCCTTGTACCAACAATACTTTCGTTATTTAGGTGATATTGTGCAAGGTGATTTTGGGCCTTCTTTCCAGTACAAAGATTATACTGTTACAGAATTAATTGCCAAAGGTTTCCCTGTTTCTTTGACGATTGGTGGTTTTGCTTTGTTATTGGCACTGATTATTGGCGTTACTCTGGGGACGGTGGCAGCGGTGAGGCAAAATTCGTGGGTTGATTATTTTTTGATGTCAACAGCAATGACGGGTATTTCCGTGCCAAATTTTGTTGTTGCACCGTTGTTAATTTTGTTTTTTGCGGTCTATCGGAATTGGTTCCCTGCTGGTGGTTGGGGTGATGGGCAATGGAATTATTTGGTTTTGCCTGTGTTGGCATTGTCGTTGCGTTATGTCGCCTATATTGCCCGTTTGATGCGTGGTTCGATGATTGAAATTTTACGTTCTGATTATATTCGTACAGCAAAAGCCAAAGGGCTTTCGACCACACAAACGGTGTTAAAACATGCCCTAAAACCCGCCTTGATGCCTGTTGTTTCTTATCTTGGGCCTGCGGCGGCTGGTATTATTACGGGTTCGGTGGTGATTGAAAAAATCTTTGGCGTGCCTGGGCTTGGGCGTTATTTTGTGCAAGGTGCGTTAAATCGTGATTATACTTTGGTTATGGGTGTTATTATTTTTATTGGGGTTTTGATTGTTGTTTTTAACCTGATTGTGGATATTCTGTATGCGGTGCTTGACCCAAAAATTCGTTTGGAGCACAAATAATGTCGATTAAAAATGAAACGCTCAATGCCGCTGGTAAGCTCAGTCATGACAAAGATGAGCATGGCAAAAGCTTGTGGTATTATGCTTGGCATCGGCTAAAGCAAAACAAATTGGCTTATGGTAGTGGTATTGTTTTGATTTTAATGATTGTTTTGATGTTGCTTGGTCCAGCTCTTTCCCCTTATGAATTTGACTTTATTGATTGGGAAAACATGTCAATTCCACCCGATTTTGCCAGCAAGCATTACTTTGGTACCGATGCTTTGGGGCGTGATTTGTTTGTGCGAACCTTGTATGGCGGGCGTATTTCACTCATGGTTGGCTTTGTTGCCACTTTTGTTTCTTTGGTTATTGGTATCACTTATGGTTCGATTTCTGGCTACATGGGTGGTCGAACGGATAATATCATGATGCGAATTGTTGATATCATGTATGCTTTACCGTTTATGTTTTTGGTGATTATGTTGATGGTGGTTTTTGGACGACATATTTTTTTGATATTTGCGGCGATTGGTGGTTATATTTGGTTGGATATGGCTCGTATTGTTCGTGGCCAAACTTTAGCACTCAAGGGCAAAGAATTTGTCGAATCTGCCATTGCTATTGGGGCCACTACGCCGACTATTATTTTTAAGCATATTGTGCCCAATTTGCTTGGGATTGTAGCGGTTTATGTGACCTTGACCATTCCTCAAGTGATTTTAGTGGAATCATTTTTGAGCTTTTTAGGTCTTGGTGTTCAGGAGCCTTACACCTCATGGGGAGCTTTGGTTAATGAAGGTGCTCAAGACATGGAAATAGCGGCATGGTCGTTAATTTTCCCTGCTCTTTTTTTGGCGGTCACTTTGTTTTGCTTTAATTTTATTGGTGATGGCTTGCGTGATGCTTTGGATCCAAAAGAGCAGTGAACTATTTCATGCGAGGTAAGGTAACGCCTTGTTGCCCTTGGTATTTGCCTTTTTTATCTTTGTAAGACACTTCGCATTCTTCATCGGATTGAAAAAATAAAAATTGGGCTACGCCTTCATTGGCATATATTTTTGCAGGCAATGGTGTGGTGTTGGAAAATTCTAGGGTGACGTGCCCTTCCCACTCGGGCTCAAGTGGCGTCACATTGACGATAATTCCACAGCGTGCATAAGTTGATTTACCGAGACAAATGGTGAGGACATTGCGAGGAATTTTAATGTATTCAATGGTGCGTGCTAAACAAAAGGAATTGGGCGGAATGATGCAAACATCGGCTTTGACGTCAACAAAACTGTCGGGGTCAAAATTTTTCGGGTCAACAATGCTGGAATTGATGTTATGGAATATCTTAAATTCGTCGGCACAGCGCACATCATAACCATAGCTTGAGGTGCCGTATGATATTTTTTTATGGTCTTTATCGGTGGTAACTTGTCCCTCTTCAAAAGGAGAAATCATACCGTGTTCTAATGCCATGCGGCGTATCCATTTGTCTGATTTTATCGTCATTTTTTAACCTTTTTTAAGTGTTGTGTAATTTTAATTGCGGAATATCGCGGTTGATGTCAATTGGTAATTTTGCCAATAATTGTGCCATTTTGAGAGCGATATGACTGCCAATACGTGAAATATCTGAATCGATTGACCAAATATCTTCGGGTTTGCCATCGTCCATGTTTTGCCGAATATTGATGGTTAAGGGCAATTGCCCCAATAAGGTGGTATCAAATTTCTTTAACATTTTTGCCGCCGCACCATGACCAAAAATAGGTGATTGGTGCTGGCAGTTTGGACAGGTAAAAGTGCTCATGTTTTCGACTACGCCCAAAACGGGAATTTCAACTTTTTCAAACATTTTGAAGGCTTTTTGTGCATCTATCATGGCAATATCTTGCGGCGTGGTGACGATAATGGTCGCCGTTACGGGTATTTTTTGTACCATTGTCAGCTGTATGTCACCTGTTCCTGGTGGTAAGTCAATGAGTAAATAATCAACATCTTGCCAGCGTGTTTCTTCAACCATTTGCATTAAGGCTCGGGTAATCATCGAGCCTCGCCAAATAGCAGGAGAATCTTCATCAATCATATAACCCAGTGACATGCTTTGAATACCATCGGCATTAACAGGCGTGAAACTTTTGTTATCGGGCGAACCTGGCTTGCCGTAATCGCCTAACATACGCGGCATACTTGGCCCATAAATATCAGCATCTAAAATAGCAACTCGCGCCCCAAGTTTTTGCAATGATTTGGCGAGCATTACGGTAATGGTTGATTTTCCTACGCCGCCTTTACCAGAGGCGATGGCGATAATATTTTTGACGCCTTTAATGGCATCAATGCCTTGTTTGCTTTTGTGTGTGCGGATGGTTGATGCGAGTTTTATGTCGCTGTTGTCGACACAGGTTGCGAGACATTCTTTTAGTGGCTGTTCAAAGCCATGAAAAGGAAACCTTAATTTAATGTGTGTTGCGTTGTCCTTCTTGAGTTCAAAGCAGGCTTCAAAGTTCAGTTCAGTTAACGGGTTTATGGTGCTGTTTAGGCAGTCTTTTATGGCTTTATTCACGATTCAGTACTCTTTTTAATAGTTGCTTGGTTGAATTATCAAGTTCAACTTCCCCTAATGTGTTGTCTTTTAGATGGGTTACAATACTCTTGGCAATATTTTTTCCTAATTCCACTCCTGGTTGGTCGAAACAATTGATGTTCCATATAACAGATTGAACAAATATCATGTGTTCATAAAGAGCTAATAATTGCCCGAGTGAATGAGGAGATAAGTCTTTTAATAAAATGGTGGTGCTTGGGCGGTTGCCAGGGCAGAGGTTTTGCTTGTTTTGCGTCTCATTACCATTCATTAAGGCGGCAGATTGGGCAAGCATGTTTATCAACAGAAAATTTTGGTTGTTCGAGTCTTTTTCAAGTACACCGATAAAATCTATTGGCAAGATGTCATTGCCTTGGTGAAAGGTTTGGAAAAAAGCGTGTTGCGACAGTTGTCCATGATCGCCGAAAACCCAAGGTGAAGTCGAAATATCGAGTGTTTCGCCATTTTTGTCAACCATTTTACCATTGCTTTCCATCATCAGCTGCTGCAACCAGGCGGGTAAATTTTTCAAACGCACATCATAGGGAATAATGGCATAAGCGGGCAAGTCGAGAAAGTTTCTGTACCAAATTGATAATAATGCCATCAAGACGGGCATGTTTTTTTGAAATTCAGTTTGCTGAAAGTGGTCGTCCATTTTTTCAGCACCAGCGAGAAAATCCAAAAATTGTTCTGTGCCAATCGCCATTAAGACAGGAAAACCGATAGATGACCAAACCGAAAAACGACCACCTGTATCGGCATCAAAAGGTAAGATGTGCGTTTCGGGAATGCTGAGTTCTTTGGCTTTTTTGAAATTTGTTGTGGCAACGACAAAAGATTGGTTTTTTTCATCGGGTTGGTAATGCGGCAGTGCTTTCAATAAGTGTAATATGGTTTTGGTGTTGGTTAAAGTTTCAATAGTTCCAAGGCTTTTAGAGCTGACACAAAATAATGTTTGTGTTAAATCACTGTTTTGCAATAAATAAGTCAACGCCGCATCATCGACACTTGGGTAAAATAAAACCTTTATGTCGTTTGTTGTTTGGATGTTGCTCAAAGCCATAACGGCTAATTTGGGCCCAAGATAAGATCCTCCAATGCCAATATTGATTATGGTTTTGACTTTTTTACCAAAGGCTGTTTTATAGATTCCTTGGCGATAGTTTTGGGCAACTTTGAGCATTTTTTCTCGGTCAGCTTGGATGCAAGAGCTGGCATGTGTTTTTCGTTGTGCGGTGTGAGCGGCAGGTTTTTTTTCTGAGCTGTTAATGGTATCACCTGCGAACAATGCGGTGATTTTATTTTTTAATCCTGCCTCATGTGCAAGTGAGATAAGTTGAGAAAAGATTGCTGGGGTTATCCAGTTTTTTGAAAAATCAACAAAAACATCATGGGTTTCAAAGGATAAAGACTGGGTGCGATTGCTATCGTCGGCAAAATGGGCTTGAATATCCTTGATGGATTGGTTGTTGGCTTGTTTTTTAAGTTTGTCCCAATGTTTTGAAAAATCTGGATTCATTTCGCCTTAGCGTTGTTTGTTAAAGTTAGCCAAGCATTGTATGCAATGTTTGTTTCGAGGTCTATCGAATACAATCCTTAAAGCAAAAAAAAACCCATCCTGTTGAAGGATGGGTTAAAGTTATACTATATTAAGTTGTTAATTTGCCCTGCGGGTTTTGTAGTCGGGAAATGAAAAGTAACCTTTCTTCAAAACTTGTGTGTATATTAGCAACACATTTGTATTTTTGCAACTAAAGAATGATTATTTCTCTCTTTTTAGTGCAAAATGTCGTTTAAAAGCTACTTATTGTCAAAAATGTTGTATTTTTACCACGAAACCAGGCGAATTATGCCTTCTTTGCGTTGTTTGTCATCAGAGATTTCATTCAATCTGCCAAGTTTTGGGATGAAAATACGCGGATTCAGCTCATAAAGTGGTGCTAATACAAAACTTCGTTCACAAATATAAGGGTGTGGCAGGGTTAATTGTGGTGTGTTTACCACAAAATCTGCATACAACAATATATCAATATCTATCAAACGCGGGCCCCATTTTTCTGTTTTTACGCGTCCCATGCTCTTTTCTATTGTCTGCATGGCATCTAATAATTGCTGTGGTGAGAGCGTGGTCTTGATGGCAATTGCGGTATTGAGAAAATCTTGTTGGTCGGTTTTGCCCCACGCTTTGTTTAAATAGAGGCTGGCTTTTTTGGTTATTTCAATTTCTTTTACTGCGGCTATTTGTTTGAGGGCTTGTTGCAGATATTCCTGGCTGTTGCCGATATTGCTGCCCAGTCCAAGGTAGCTTGTTTGTTGGGCTATCTTTTTTTGCTGCTGTGGCGTTTTTTTTTTGGGTAAACAAATTCTTTTTGTTTGGTTTTTGATAATGTTTGGATGGTTGTCCACCATTGGGCAATATCAGCAAGTTCAGGAGAAAGGAGCGAACGAAGCAGAAAAAAATCATAAGCGGCTCTAAAGCGGGGCTGTTCTAGAGTGTAAAAAACTCTTTTGCCTCTGTTGTTCATGAGCCGTAATTGCATCAGCCAGATATTACGAATACCAATTTGTACCAAGCGAGGAATGGCTAAAGTTTGGCGTAAATCACTGAAGACTTTATTGGCTGCTTTGTTATAGGCGTCGTAGGCAGATGAGCCTTTTTTTATGTAAAGCTGTGCTAATGTCTCGGCTACTGGCCATAAAAAACAAGCAAACAGAAAGATTGGGGTGACGCTTTTTTTGCTAGCAATACGAGAATCGGTGCTTTTTAAGGCGGATTGTATCAAATCATCATAACTGGGATTTTGTTTGATGACATGGTCAGATTGTTGAAAAATATGTCCGAAGAGCTT
>CAZQMH010000033.1:0-14870 GCA_964594435.1 uncultured Alcanivoracaceae bacterium | reverse complement strand
GTCATAATGACAATCCACATACTCAAAGGTGTCGCAGTCACCCAAGAACCAACAAATATTCGCAAAACAAAGCCAATGGCAATAATGTTAATATCCAAAATTGCAATATGCTTCAATTTAAAACTGTAGCCAATATTCATAGCGACATAAGCAAATAAAATTAAGGCTGCCTCTCGTGACAAAAACATCATTAGAGTCATGCCAATAGCAAAAAGAACAAACATAACTAACAAAGCTTGTTTTTTTGACACTGCACCTGCTGCCAAAGGTCTGAATTTTTTCTTAGGGTGCAATTTATCCTCAGCTATATCTAGGTAATCATTGAGGATATAGATAGCACTGGCGGATAAAGAAAATGCAATAAACGCTAAAAAGGCATGGCCTAGCAGAACCGTTTGCATAAATTTGCCCGCAAAAAAAAGTGGTGTGAAAATAAAAAGGTTTTTCACGTACTGATGAGGACGCAGAAGTTTGACTAGGCTTTTTATAATAATTCCCTAAAAGACTGAAAATAACTTTGGAATTTTAACAAAAATACAGTCTAATACCTATGGTTTTATAAAATTTATCTAAGAATTCTGAATGAACAGTACTGATATGTTTCAATTGTTGCAAAAAACAGCCCGTGACTGGCATAAAAAACAAGATGCTGAGAATGCAACAAACAATATCGCTTGGTTGCAAGAGCATTGCGTTTCTTTTGCCGATGTTTCTGTAAAAGTAACGCCTTGGGTGTTTTCACACATCCCAAAAACGGCGGGGACTTCTTTAGAAAGCTATTTGGCACAAATTTTTGAACTGAAAGATTTGCTGCATATTAATGCACCTGATTTGAATCGTTTGCCACAAATTATTTATGCCAAAAGTAAATATCCCCACCTGATTATGGGGCATCATCCCATTCATGGCTTGCTGTACCAATTGTTACCGCAGAAACGAATTGTTCATTTAACGATGCTACGTGAGCCAGTCTCTCGGGTGATTTCCTATTATAATTATATTGCTACGCGCGAATACCATGCTTTGCATCAACAAGTTAAAGACCTTGATTTTCAAAGCTTTCTGAGCCAAAACAACATGGTAGAACTCAATAATGGTCAAGCCAAAAGATTGGCTGGCTATCTGCATTGTGGCGTTGGTGTTTCTGATAATGAATTGTATTTGAAGGCCAAATATGTAGTTGATAACTGTTTTTCCTTGGTAGGAGTAACAGAATATTTTAAGCAATTCCATCAACTCTTGGGTGAACAATGTGGCATAAAATTCAATACCCTACCACCGATAAATCGTTCAACCATAAAAATTCAGCTCAAGGATTTAAGCCACGAGCAGTTGCAAGCTATAGAAATCAACAACAAGGTTGATATTCAACTCTACAATTATGTAAAAGCTAAATTTTTGCAGCTGACCCAAAAGGTGTAAACAAACCGATTGAGTGTACTCTATTTCATAAGCCTCTATTGGAATTTGGGAACCACCATGCAAAGACTACCCACGCGGATGATGCTTAGCATGAATGGCTTTGAGTTTTTCTTTTGCTACCAAGGTATAAATTTGGGTGGTAGAGATGCTGGAGTGACCGAGTAGCATTTGCACAACACGCAAATCAGCTCCGTGATTGAGTAAATGTGTCGCAAAGGAATGACGCAGCATATGCGGTGAGGGCAAAGGATAAATGCCACAAAGTGCTGCATATTTTTTGACGATGTGCCAAAATGTTTGCCGGGTCATCTGCTGCCCACGGTTGCTTAAAAACACGTGATTGGATTTTTTATCTTTTAAGATTTTCACTCGGTGGTGTTGCAAATAAGTTGTTAAATAATCTGTTGCATATTCACCCATTGGAACCAATCGTTCCTTACTGCCCTTGCCTCTTACTTTTATGACTGCTTGGTTGAGGTTGACTTGCATCAGTTTGAGTTCAACTATCTCAGATACCCGAATTCCGGTGGCATACATTAATTCAAACATGGTTTTGTCGCGATAACCTAAACAGGTGTTTTCATCTGCCGCATGCAACAAGTTTTCGATTTGTTTTTCTGATAGTGGTTTGGGAATTGAGCTGGAGGTTTTGGGTTGTAAAATATCAGATAGTGGATTTAACTGTATGATTTTTTTTCTTAATAAAAAGAGATAAAGTTGCTTTATTGAGGAAATTTTTCGAGCCACAGTCTTGGCAGAGATTGTCTTTGATTTTAACTCTGACAAGAAAGTCTCTACCGTATTCTTGTTGACTTCGGTGATACTTTTTTGTTGTGTTTTTAAAAATGCTAAAAACTGTTTTATATCAGACTGGTAGCTTTTGAGCGTGTTCTCTAAGAGACCTTTTTCCAGTCTAAGAAAATAAAAAAAAGCAGTGATGTAGGTCTCATCACTGCTTTTTATTGTCGTTTCTTTAGAGTTTTTACTTATGATTCTTCTTCTTGCGGTTGTTCTGCAAACATCTTTTCTTGTTCTTTAATTGTTGCTTTACGTTTGATTTCAGATTGCAGATATTCAACCATTTGCTGAGCATTGCCACGAGATGATTTATAGTTCATCGCTTTTTTCAATGCCGCAATTGCCGAGTTGGTTTTGCCAAGTTCATTATAAGCCATGCCCAATAACAAATAAGCATTGCCAATTTTCTTTTCCTTAACCCCGCCTTTTTCGATGCCTGCTTTTAAGGCTGAAATGGCTTTTTCCCAGTTTTGTTTGTCGTAATAAATAAAGGCTCTACGCAAGTCGATCTTGCCATCTTTTGAAAGCTTACTGGCTTGGTCAAAAGCTAACAGTGCTTTATCCATTTCAGCGGCTGAATACCATATCGAACCCAAATCATCCCATCTTTTATAGCTTGGTTTAATGACTCCAGATTTCAGTCCTTTTTCCAAAACCTTGCCCGCCTTGTACGGAATACCGAGATAAGCGTACATCTTATACAGTTGTAAACGATCTTTTTCTTTCACTAACATACCATTTAAGTCAGCCAAAACCAAAGCAGCCAATGCCTTTTGATCTTTCTTTAAGGTGAAATAAACTTGGTTGAGTTTTTCCCAATAATCTTTTTTTGCAGGATTGAGTTCAATCAAGTATTCGATTTCTTTGGAGGCTTTTTGAAAATCAGATAACTGCATATGCAAATTAAACCGCAGATAATGCCAATTTTCGTGTGGCTTATCTTCCAGTTCTATTGCTTTATTTAAGGCTTTTAAAGATTTACGATATTTCTCCATCTGAGCATACAGACTGGCTTCAAAATAAAAAGTTGTGTCTTTAATCTTATCGGTCACTTTATAAAAGGCTTCCAGTGCTTTAATGGCTTTTTGGTATTTACCACCACCGGCATACATTTGTGCCAATTGCAGCATCATATTAAATTGTGCTTGATTGGGCAAAGCATCAGAATCAATGGCTTTTTGTAAATGCCTGCCTGCTGCATCGTAGTTTTCTAATGATGATTCAGCCCAACCTAAAAATTGCTCAACTCGGGCTTTTTCAAAGCCATTGAGTCGCTTGGCGGTTAACGCCGTAAGTCCTGCTTTGGCTTCTTGGTATTTGCCATCAGCAATCATTTCCTGTAGTTTTTGAAACTTCTTATAGACACCTTCTGACATGGCTTCCTTGCTGGAGCGTTCTCGTACAGGATTACCTGTTTGCATAGAGCCCGCAAAGGCAAGCATGGGAAGAAGTGTTAAAGTTAAGACTATTTTTTTATACATGATTTAATCCTTTGCCAGTTTAAATTCTATGGTTTGGGTGGCTACTTGCGTCATCGCTACCCCATCGACCACTTTTGGCTTAAATTTATATTTTAAGATTGCCCGCAAAGCTTCTCTATCAAAAATACGAACGGGCTTCGATTGGACAACTCTTGGATTGACCACGGTTCCGCCTTCTGTAATCGTAAATTCTACTTTTACCCAACCTTCAATTTTGGCAATTGCCGCTTTTCTAGGATAATTTGGTGCTATGGTGACAATAGGAATGATGCCGCCATTTTCTGTCATATCTACACTTTGACCCATCGCTCCCAAAAATGGACCATCGCCTCCTGCACCTAAATCCAATGGTGGGATATTGGGTGTTGGCATGTTGCTCACCACTTGCTGATTTTGCTGAACGTTCATTTTTGGTGGTGGTGGTGGTTCTTTTGGTGGTTTTGGCTTGGGTGGTATGCGCCTGTCTCTGTTTTTGATGTTTTCATCGACTTTTATCGGTGAAAAATCAATTGAAATTGTATCATCATCACCGCTTTTCTTGTGATTATTATTGGATACCAACCAATGCATACCTAAAAATAAGAAAAAGGTGATGACAACTGCAGGGATAACCGATGTGCTACTTCTTACTACGTTGCTCATGATTCTTACCTTATTTTTGTTTGGTCGCTGCGATAGAAATCTTTTCTACTTTTGCGGCTTTAATTTGATCCATTACCGATACTAAATCGCCTGTTTTGGAACCTCTGTCAGCAATGATGACCGCAGAACCTTCTGGGTTTTCTGCGTGCATTTTTTCGACAATAGCACGAACGGCTTGGATATCTACGTTTCGTTTATTAATCCACACTTCACCCGAATCTTTTATGGCAACCAAAATATTGCCTTTTTTAACTGGGGCGGCACTGGATGCTGATGGGCGGCTAATGGTTACACCTGTTTCTTTTACAAATGATGTGGTTACAATAAAAAAGATTAACATGATAAACACCACGTCTAACATAGGTGTGATATTAATTTCTGCTTCATCTTCATGAAAATGTCTGCGTCTCATTCTAGACCTCTTTGTTTTGCTTCTCTAAACTTCTGACCGAATTATCGAATCAAAAGTTCAATTTGATTATTTATTGGCAATATATCACGAGTTGGATATTACTCGTGATGCATTGAATCTTCTAACTTCTCAGTTTCTGTTGTGGCTTTTTGTTTAAAGTAGGTGGTAAAAAACACACCTGATAATGCGGCTATCATGCCTGCCATGGTTGGTACTGTTGCTTTTGCAACCCCGCCTGCCATTGCTCGGGCATTGGATGTGCCTTCAATTGCCATAATGTCAAATACATTTAACATGCCGTACACCGTTCCAAATAGACCTAATAAGGGACTAATAGCAACTAAAGCATCCAAAAAACCTACGCCAAAACGTAAATCTATGCTTGCCTCAGATACCATTTGGTCTTTTGTCCGTTTGGCGTACCAACTGGTTCTATCAGTTCTATCGTACCAAGCTGATAATATTTTCTTTCTCTGCTTTGGGAAGGCAACCATATAAAACCATGTACGTTCGACAATCATCATCCACATAAAGAACAACACGAACATGATGGCCCATAATACTGGACCACCCATTTCGATAAAACTAAGAATGTCATACAACCATTCTTTGAGTTGAAATAACATCTTATCTCTCCGCTATTCTAGCGATAATTCCAGCACTTTGTTCTTCCAAAATCTGTGTTTGTTTGCGTGCCATTGATTGCAATACTGAGTGCAATATCGTCAATGGTATAGCCACAACAAGACCAAGAACTGTTGTCACCAATGCTTGTGAAATACCGCCTGCCATGGATTTTGGATCACCTGTTCCTGACATGGTAATCATTTGGAAGGTTGCAATCATTCCCACAACAGTACCCAGTAGACCAAGTAAGGGAGCGATAACATACATGACTTTGATGAAAGAAAGACCACTTTCAAGCGGTGCAGTTTCACGCAAAATAGCTTCATCCATTTTAAGTTCCATGGTTTCGATATCCGCATCTGGATTATCTGTGTAAACTCTCATGATTCGACCAAGTGCATTGTTGCCTGGTGCTTTTTTCTTGAGTTGGCTCTTAATCTGACCACCTGTGACTGACAAGCTGAGGAATTTCAATAATGCTAAAAGCAATCCGAACAAACCAAGACCAATAATGACATAACCAACAACTCCACCTTGTTTAATTTTTTCTTTTAAATCGGGTGTCAAGACAACCATTTGAAGAATGGTACCTTTGGTGTAATCAATTGGAGCGTAGGCTTTTTGTCCAGCTGGTGCATTGACAAAATCGCTGACCATTTCTTTGTATTTGCCTTTTGGTTGTTTGGGTAATCTGTAAAAAGAACCTCTGTCTGTCAGCCCTTCTGGATCCCACGTTAAGAAGTTGCCTTCCATATCATAGGCATTAAAAACGCCAAGGCGAACCACGGGAACATTTTTTTCAATATCGCCTTCTGCATTTAGCACAGGAGAGGAAAATTTAACCACTTTCGCCTGCTCTGCGATTTCAAAGGTGATTTCATACCATAATTTTTTCAAATCTGCGATGGTTGGCAGTTCCTTCTTGGCGGCCAATTTTCTTAAAAAGGCAGCACGGTCTGGAAATTGTGCACTGGTCATCGAGTTTTCTATGCGACTTCTCAAATCACCTGAAAGAATTTTAACCGTACCTTGCATTTCTCCAAGGTTACCTGCTCTTTCATTTTTGGTGGTTTCGAGATCGGCTAATTTCTTTTCATTTTCATCGTATTCGAGTTTTAGTGCGTTGGTTTCGGCATCTAATGCTTTTAGTGTTGCTACCGCTTTGGTTAATAGTTGTTGTTGTTTATCGCGATTTGATTTAAATGCAGCAATTCTTTTGCGGTTTTCAGCCGAACTTTCAGTGGCTGATTTTTTGATAGCTCTTACCAACTCTGGCAAAGATAATGCCGCATGTGTTGTTGTGCTAATAAATAATGCTACAAATAATAAGACCAGTATTTTTTTCATTGTTAATCCTTTCATGTTATTTACCTCCCGCTGTTTGAGCACCTAAAACAGGTAACCCAACAAGTTGAGGAGAGGCTTCATTCTTGGCAACACGGATGGCATCTTTAATTTCGCCATTGTATTTTCTGTCAAGTTCTTCAAATTTTCCAGTATTCGGGTTATACCAGCCAGAATGTTCCTGATCTAAGGTTTGGTAAATCAAGGAGGCTCGTCCAATACGGAGAAATTGTACTTTTTTGCTGGTTCCTGGCAGTGTTCCGCCATAGGCTTCTACGGTTGAACCATAGTCAAGTTCTATGGTGTAGGCTTCGGTTACTTTTCTGTATTTTTCTGCCGTTGTTACACTTGATGTGTTTAAAATACTTTCTAGTTTTGCCAAGCGTTCTTCTCTGACTTTTTTCTTAAACGGTATATCAGCTTCTATTAACTTGCCTAAAGCATCAACCATTTCGATTATCATAGGCACAACACCGCGATTGGTTTGTTCCAAATGTGTCATTTCGTTGTTGATGTTTTCGATTTGCAATCTTTGGTCATTTACCACAGATTTTAATTGTTTGTTATATGCACGCAAACTTTCAACTTCATTGATTACGTTACGATAACGCCCAACTATGTCGCCTGTTTGATCATTTAACTTGTCTATTCTTGATTGGGTTTTAGCTGCTGCTTTGTTTGTATTGACAGCCGTTTGTACTGCCGTGTTTAGCTGTGCATTTGCACTGCCAACTAACAGCATAAGGACGATGCCTTGGGTTAACCTGCTTAGGATTTTGGTTCTTTGTTTATGTTTTAACATACCGTGTTTTCACTCTTTTTCTGATTAAGGAAAATCAGATGTCATACAGGAATTTTTGTTTCAATTTGCTACAAAAAATATCTTGTTTACATCTGCACTCAACTTTTAGTTCGTCTAGAATACATTTCTTTAACGAAAAAGAAAAGTATTTCCTTTAAAATAATTTTGATTTATCGCAAATCCCCATGGAGAAATAGAATTATAAGTACGAAAACTGAGGTATAAAAAAACCTTGTTACTTTTTAGCAACAAGGTTTCTTGAGGAGCTTTGGATAATCAATACGGCAATTCATCGCCGCTAAACTTTTTAATTTCTGCATTTTCTATTTCATCATCCACATCTACTGATTCATGTATATAAAGTATAACTGGGCGTTCAAATTCCAAATCGCCATTAATTTTGACGTTTTTACCTAAAACTATTTTTGGTTTTTTCTTTTTGGATTTATTAAAGAACCCTTTGGGCTTACGAATAATAATGTCATCAACGCTTGAGCCATCGAGTAAAATAACATTGCCATTGACGGTGAGTATGTCGCCTTCTATTTTTGTGTTACTGGCTTTTAATTTGCCATTGACGGTTTCAAAATCTCCACCAATCACACAGCCTGCTTGTGCGGTGACTGAGCCATTGACGGTTGTGGCATCTTCTTCAATTTGGCAGTTTTTGCCTAGTTTTATTGAGCCATTGACGGTTTCTGTTGATTCGGCTGTGACATTTTCAGCTATTACAATACTGCCATTGACGGTACTGGCTTGCCCAATATGCGAGTCTGATGCGATTTTAACCGAACCATTGACGGTAGACAAATCACCGACTTGCGAGTGACTGCCTATGGTTATGCTCCCATTGACGGTGTCAAAATCTTTTTCTGGTGCAATGGTGTTTTCAGCTATATTTTTACTGCCTAAGAAATTTCCACATGCTGTGAGTGAAAAAAATATTGCAATGATGAGGATGATTATTTTGTTCATAATAGTGTTACCTGTTGTTTAGTTACTATGATAAACGAAAAGCTCTGTGTTTTGTTACAAAAAAAACGATTTGGGCTAATCCCAAATCCCGATACAGAAAATACGATGTTAGCACAAGTCCTTAATGTACCTAGAAAATTCATAAAAAGCCTTATCACCAAAAAGGTGACTACGGTTTTTATGACTTTCCTATGCTCATCAATTACTTGCACTATCTATCGAATTTCTATTTCGGGATTTGGGATAATTCTCAAATCGTTTTTCACTATCGGGTTTTGGGCAATGGCGTTTATGCAAGCATTTGGGTTTTTAGCTTTTTCATCGCTACGGCTTCCAATTGCCTGATGCGTTCAGCCGAGACATTATATTTAGCGGCGAGTTCGTGCAATGTTGCTTTTTTATCGCCTAACCAGCGGCTTTGGATAATGTCATGTGAGCGTTCATCCAGCTTATCCAAACCTTTGAATAATAAATTATGGTTCTTTTTACTTTCGGTTTCTTTTTCTAATAAAGCCTCAGGACTGGGAGAAGCATTAGTCAGCCATGCTTGAGGTGAAAACGTATTGTCTTCATCCTTTTCGTCTAATGGCATATCAAAACAAACATCTTGTCCATGTAACCGTGACTCCATTTCGACCACTACTTCTGGCTTAACATTAAGGTCTTGGGCTATTTTTTCTATTTCTGGCCCACGTAACCAACCCAAACGTTTTTTATTTTTGCGTAGATTAAAGAACAATTTACGGTGTGCTTTGGTGGTGGCAACCTTTAAAATACGCCAATTTTTTAAAATGTATTCGTGAATTTCTGCTTTTATCCAATGCACGGCAAAAGATACTAAGCGAACTTTATGTGCTGGATCATAGCGTTTGACGGCTTTCATGAGACCAATATTGCCTTCTTGAATTAAGTCTCCAATAGGCAATCCATAACCCGCATAAGAACGGGCAACATAAACCACAAATCTAAGGTGCGATGTCACCAAACGATGAGCGGCTTCTAAATCATTGTCTTGAAATACTTTTAAGCCAAGTTCTCTTTCTTCTTCTTTGCTTAATATGGCGATTTGATTTACGGCTGATACGTAGCTTTCTAGTGAACCTGAAAAGGTTGGTATGGCGGCTAGTTGTTTATTTTTTGAAACTTTTTTTGTCATTTTTTTATCTCCTCTTATTACCAAACTATGTGGCTAATAATTAAATTGATTAAAATCTTGTCCTTACTATGAAGCAACAAGTGTGCGAATTGTACCTTTGACAAGTTAAAATAGCAATAAGTTCCGCAACCTAATCTTTTATTTCACAAAAACAATGGGCGTATTGATTGATGACTCCTGACTTAGCATTGAGTATTAGTTGTAAGGATTTTTTGTAGGGTTCAATAAAGGATTTAAGAGCCATGTCATCTTTATTAATAAGATTGATGTTAACATAAGTACTGGCTTTTGCCAACGAGGACATAAAGAATTGTTGCATGGGTGATAATTGTGCTTCAACCCACACTAAAGAATAATTTTTACCAATCTGAGCACGTTCAGCGGCATCTCTAATAGCATCTTGCAAACTGCCAATTTCATCTATTAAACCGAGTTCTTTGGCTTGTTTAGCTGTCCACACACGACCACGGGCAATGGCATCAACCGCATCGACCTCCATGCCTCTTGCCATGGCAACTGCGGTAATAAATTGTTGGTAGCCATGATCAATATTCGACTGAATTAATTCTGAAAATTCTTTACTCAATGTTCTATCAGGTCGAAAGGCACCTGCCCATGAACTGGTTCCTACGCCATCGGTATGCACGCCTAATTTTTCTAAGGTTTTTGGATAGGTCATAAACATGCCAAATATACCAATAGAGCCAGTAATGGTGGCATCGGAGGCATATATTTTATCCGAAGTCATGGAAATCCAGTATCCGCCTGAAGCGGCGACATTCCCCATCGAGACGACAATTGGCTTGCCCGCTACTTTGATGGCATCGACTTCTCGTCTGATTTGTTCTGAGGCAAAGACTGAGCCTCCAGGTGAGTTAACACGTAACACGACTGCTTTGACATTTTTATCGAGGCGAGCTTGTCGCAAAAGGTTACTGGTTGTGACGCCACCGATTGTGCCTGCATCTTGTTCACCATTTAATATGGTTCCCTCTGCCACAACAACGGCAATTTGAGCTGTATTGGGTTCTTTTTGCTCGTCCTGAATAACATTTAAGTAATCATGTAAGCCAATATGCCTAAAGCCTTGAGGGTTATCATCTGTGGCACTGAGTCCAGCAATGTATTTGTTTTTGAAATGTTGATTTTTTATTTGGTCGATTAAGCCTGCTGATTTATACATTTGAGCCATGTTGCCTTGTGACTCTTTTAATAATGTTGCCTGGCTTTCGACTAATTTCTGTAATGTGTCAACCGTGATGTTTCTTTTAGTGGCAATACCTTGTAGATAAGTCTGCCATAAGTCATTCATATAATGCAAGGAGGCTTCTTTGGCTTCTATCGACATGTCGTTGCGAATATAGGGTTCGGCTGCCGATTTGTATTCGCCAACACGAAACAAATGCACATCAACGCCGAGTTTATCCAGTCCGTCCTTAAAATAATTACGATAAGAACCATAGCCTTGAAAAAACATAAAAGCTTGTGGGTCCAGAATAATTTCATCGGCCAAATTGGCAAAATAATATTGGTTCTGGGTCATGTTTTCTGCCACTGCAATGACGGGCTTATTGGAAACTTGTTTGAATTTTTTAATTGCAGCTTCCAGTTCTTTTAAATCCGCTAGACCAATGCCCCATAAATAATCAGGACTCAACACCAATACGCTTATTCTGTCATCAGTAGCCGCTTTATTTATGGCTTTGAGAATATCTCGCATTTGTGTTTCTGGCACTTGCGTACCTTGAATTTGTTTAATAAATTTTTCTGTTGGTGTGCCGCTGTATTGATTGACCACCATTCCATTTGGTGCAATTACCAAAGCTGTTTTGTTTTCTAGTTTAATCGTATCATTAAAGACAAAGAAAGAAAGAATAAATAAAAAGATGATAAGTAAAAGCAAATGGCGGGTAAAATTTGCTATTTTGATTAATATTTTGGGGAAAAAACCTAAAAACTTAGCCATAAATTTTCTGTTCTCGACTTGGTGTGTTGTTGTATTCATAAAGTGTTGTGACAAATGATTGTAAAAAAAAAGTTCAATTATACGATTTTTTTTTAAAATTAGCTGTTATCCTGCATGCTATTATGTATTTTAGCTAAAATCTTCTAATTTAGTCAAAATATTTGTAAGCCTTTCCAATAATAAGCATAATCAAGACCCCTAATTCTAAGTGTTAATAATGATGAAGAACTCTATTTTACTCCTGCTGGCATTTATCGCTTGGTGTGCACAGGCAAAAGTTGCTGATAACTACAGCAACCAAAAACAAGCGTGGCAAAAGCACCAGAAAATGCAGCAACAATCATTGTTTAAAAATTTGCAATGGCGAAACATTGGGCCTGTTATGCAAGGTGGGCGCGTGGTTTCCATTCAAGTTTCCAAACAACATGACAATATTATCTATTTGGCTTATGCCTCAGGTGGTGTTTGGAAATCTACAGATAAAGGCATTACTTTTAGCAACATTACCGATCAACTCGCCACGCAAATTGTTGGAGCTTTTGCAATTGACCCCAATGATGATAACGTTTTGTGGCTTGGTACAGGTGAAAACAACTCTTCACGTTCTTCCTATGGCGGCATGGGTGTTTTCCGTTCTACTGATGCTGGTAAAACGTGGCAATATATGGGTTTAGGCGACAGTAATAGGATTGGAGATGTGCTGATTGACCCTGAAAACTCCAACCGCATCTATGTGGCTGCTTTAGGTTCTTTGTATTCAAAAGGCGGGCAACGTGGCATTTTTATTAGTGAAGACAGTGGCAAAACATGGCAACAAAGCCTCAAAGGTGATGAAATTACTGGCTTTGCCGATTTATCCCTTGCTAGCAATGGTGATATTTATGCCACAAGCTGGCAACGGCAACGCTCGGCATGGAATTTTTCCGAAGGCGGTAAAGGCAGCAAGGTTTACAAAAGTACCAATCATGGAAAAACATGGCACAGCTTAACTCAAGGCTTACCGCAAGGAAAAAATGTCGGACGCATGGGCGTAGCGGTTGCAAAAAGTGATAGTTCAGTGGTTTACGTTGTGGTTGATAATCAAGAAAAACTACCCGAATCGCTTTGGGATTTAGGTGACAGTGCTGTCAATGCCAAGCGTTTAAAAACCATGAGTAAGCAAGAATTTTTACTGCAAGATGAAAAAAATATCGAAGATTTCTTGCGGAACAACAATTTCCCACCAAAAGATACCGCCAAAACAATTCTCAAAAAAATACAAAACGACGAGATGTCAGTACATGATTTGGTAAAATCTTTAAAAGACGCCAACAGCAATCTTTTTACCACCGATATTAAAGGGCTTGAGGTCTATCGTTCGGATGATGCTGGTGTGAGCTTTCATAAAACACACGATTTACCACTTGCTAATGTCGTTTTTACCTACGGTTATTATTTTGGTAAAATTATGGTTGACCCTAATGATGCCAATACCATTTATACCATGGGCGTGCCTTTGATAAAATCGAGTGATGGTGGGCAATCATGGATTTCCTTGTACGATGACAAAGTGCATGGCGATTTTCATGACTTATGGATTGATGCTAGAAATTCCAAGCATATTATTGCTGCCAATGATGGCGGGGCTGATGAATCTTATGATGGCGGCTCAAATTGGCGAAAAATTGATCACCAACCTGTAGGGCAATTTTATACCGTTGATATCGATATGGAACAACCTTACAATGTTTATGGCGGTTTACAAGACAATGGCACTTTAAAAGGCTCAAGTCAAAACGATTGGCATGATGGCGAATCTTGGCAACGTATTTTTGGCGGTGATGGTATGCACGTTTCGGTAAATAAGGACACCGTCTATGTGGGCTACCAATTTGGCAATAACTTTCGACTAGAAAACGGCAAGCCAAGCTCGATAAAGCCACCCAATTTCATCAATGAAAAGCCCTTACGCTACAATTGGAACACACCCGTTTTATTATCAACCCATAATCCCGACATTATCTATTATGGTGCCAACAAGCTATTTAGAAGCTTCGATAAGGGCGAAAATTATCATGCCATAAGTAAAGATTTAAGCCAAACACTGAAACACGGCGATGTTCCCTACGGAACAATTACCAGTATCAGCGAATCACCAATTGAATTTGGGCGTTTAATCGTCGGTACCGATGATGGCATGGTTTGGGTGACAAATGATGATGGGCACACATGGAAAAATGTAAGCAAAAAGTTACCGAAGAAAATTTGGGTCTCACGTGTTATTGCTTCAAAATACGATAAAAACCGTTTGTGGTTAACATTAAACAACTACCGCAATGATGACATACAAAGCTATGTTTACCGTTCGGATAACTTTGGTAAAAGCTGGCATGATTTGAGTAAAAATCTCCCCAATGAAGCCGCTAACGTCATCAAAGAAGACCCTAAAAAAGAAAACATTGTCTATCTTGGCACGGATAAAGGACTTTATGCTTCCATCGACCAAGGCTCAACTTGGACGCTTTTAGGCAAAGATTTCCCAACCGTACCCGTACACGATTTAATCGTCCATCCTCGTGACAATGAATTGGTTGCTGCCACCCACGGACGCAGTATATTTGTGACAGATGTGAGTCCATTACAAGACCTAAATAATTATAGAAACAAAGCCCTTGCGATTGTAAAATTCCCTGACATTCACTTTAGAAATTCTTGGAACAGCAAACCCAGCCGTTGGTACAACACACAAAAACCTGCCTCAAGCCAGCTCAACATTTGGTCAGATGCGGATAAAACTGTAGAAATAACCATCGCCGACGCCAACAAGCAAAAGCTGTTCAAAACCACTTCTAGCCTACACAAAGGTTTAAATCTTTGGCAATGGGATAATAAATTAACTAAAGATTTGGCACTGAATGCTGAAAAGTTTGCCAACAAGGATAAAACCCAGCCATTAAACAAGTCTTTAATACCAATTGCCGAAGGTCTGCGGCTAGGGCATGATATATACATTCAAAAAGGCAAATACACCATTCACCTAAAAACAGAAAAAGAGCAGGTGGACAAGGAATTTTCCGTAAAATAGCCTTTTCAAATGTAAACAAATGTTACAAACAGCCATTATATTAGCATTTGCTAAAATAGGGCTTGCAATCACGAAAAAAATAGCTATATTAGCACCTGTGGATAGCATCAAGCTATTTGCAGCGGCTCATTCTCCCCCTTTTTGAATGAGTCGATTAAAATTGGTTTTCCCCAATCAATTT
>CAZQMH010000032.1:10512-15010 GCA_964594435.1 uncultured Alcanivoracaceae bacterium | reverse complement strand
AAGGAGTTGTGATATTTTTACGAATACAATATTTGTGGGTAATAGGCAGTCCTAGCCAATTTGCAACATGCGTTCTACCGATTTGTAAGCACGGAGGCGGATGTCTTCGGGAATGGTGATTTCGTACTGGTTATATTTTAACGCATTGTAGGTGTCTTTGAGTTGAATTTGGTTCATGTATGGGCAGCGAACAGCACACATGCGTAGCATTTCACGGTTGGGATTTTCAGCTTGAATATTATCTCCCATGGCACATTCGGTCAGCAGTAAATACTTTTGCAAATTATTATTGCGAATGTATTTGATGATTTCGGTTGTGCTGCCTGAAAAATCAGAGGCATCAACAACTTCGGGTTTGCATTCAGGATGTGCCAGTACCACTACATCAGGAAAAGTGGCACGGGCATTTTCAATATCTTCAACCGTGAACTGATCATGCACTTCGCATTTTCCGTGCCAACCAATCATTTGCACATCTAAATTATTGTTGTTGATTTTGTTTTTGCCTTTATTTTTGCTGGGGAAAATAATGTGCTTGCCTGTTTCTTTGGCAACATTGCCCGCCAAATATTCATCGGGTAAAAAGATAACCGCATCAGATTTAAGTGACTCGACTACTTCTTTGGCATTACCTGAGGTGCAGCAGATGTCTGTTTCGGCTTTAACTTCGGCATAGGAATTGATATAAGTCACAACTGGTACACCTGGGAATTGTTTTTTTAGTTGACGAATATCTTCGGCAGTAATGGATTCGGCTAGAGAACAGCCCGCTTTTTGTGATGGGCACAAAACGGTTTTCTCAGGACTAAGAATTTTGGCTGTTTCTGCCATAAATTCGACACCACAAAAGACAATGACATCTTTATCGGTTTTTGCAGCTTGGCGTGATAGCCCTAAAGAATCACCCGTAAAGTCAGGAACGGTGTGAAATAAAGCAGGTTCCATATAATTATGACCCAAGATGACGGCGTTACGTTGTTGTTTGATTTTTTTTATTTTCATTGCCATTTCGGCTTTTAAAATAAGTTCGGCTTGTGAATACTGGTCTGCCAATAAACGTGTCAGTTTTGCTAATGTTTGTTCGTAATTCATGCTTTTACCTTATTTAATCAAGAGAGAATAATCCATTGCTTTAACAGAATGCGTCAATGCACCGATGGAAATATAATTGACACCTGTTTTTGAAATTTCGCTAATGGTGGACAAATTTACATTGCCAGAGGCTTCTAAGTCAATTTTGCCGGCGGTTATTTTTACGGCTTCTCGCATGGTTGCATTGTCCATATTATCAAGCATTATACGGTCAATATTGCAGTCAAGGGCCTGTTTTAATTCCTCTAAGTTCGTGACTTCCACTTCAATTTTATGCTGATGCTTATCATAAGCCAATACTTTTGCAACCGCTTGGCTGATGCCACCAGCAGCAAAAATATGGTTTTCTTTTATCAATGCCATATCGTACAAACCTGTGCGATGGTTGACACCACCGCCAAGTCTAACGGCCCATTTGTCTAAAACACGTAAATTTGGAGCGGTTTTTCTGGTATCCAATACCTGGCAACGCCCTTGGCACAATTGCACGAATTGGTGCGTGTAGGTCGCAATGCCGCTCATGCGTTGCAATAAATTTAGAGCAACACGTTCAGCTCCCAACACGTTGATAACAGATCCTGATATTTTGGCAATAACCTCGCCATTCTGGCATTTTTCACCGTCCTTACCGAATAATTTTACGTGCGTATTCTTATCCAGTATTTTAAATGTACGTTTAAAAACTTTAAGTCCTGCCATCACGCCGTCTTGTTTGGCAATCAGGTGGGCGTGGCATTGCTCGTGTTTGGAAAAAATTGCCAAGGCGGTAAGGTCACCTTTTTTTATGTCTTCCTTTAAGGCATTTTTGATAATGGTATCAAATTTTTTAGCTTGCATAGCTCTTTTTGTAAAATTGTTGTTGAGTATCCCATGTTCTGATAGATAAACGATGCGAAAATGGTGACTTCGGTTTTTATGGCTTTTCCTATGCACATAATGACATGCACTATTTATCGCATTCTCTATCAGGATTTAGCTGTATTATAAACGATTTGAATTAGTCTTTACTATTCTTTTGGCTGAAATATAAAAATTGCACTGCGGTCAAAGACTTCTTCAAAACCGACATAAGGCAATGGGCTGGCTTTTTTTATGGCATCTATTATAGATTTTTGCACGATTTTGTTGGCATTACAGGGCGAGGCTATCGAGGCGTCCATTACGGTTCCGCCTATGAGTTGCTTGACGCGCACATGGCAGATTAGGTTTTTGGTTGAACTTGCGGGCTTATGCCATTGCCTTTCTACCGAACTGACTACGGCTTGTTGGTAAAGGTTTAATAATTTGGTGCGTTCGTCTGCCTCTTGCTGAGCATCGGGATCGCCAACGACTTGAGGGGCGGTGACTTGCTCTTTTTCTTTGTTGTCTAATAATTCTTGCAAGTCTTTTTCTGCTTGTTGGCGGCGTTTTAATGCGGCTAATTTCTTCTTGCGAATTTCTTCTTGCAGTTTTTTGATGCGTTTGAGTTCTTCTTTCTCGGCTTTTTCCCTGAGAAGTTTTTGTTTGTCTATTTTGGGCTTGATGATTTCTGGTTTTTTGACTTTTTTGGGTTGTGTTTCTTTTTTTATTATTTTTTCAGGTATTTTTTCTTTTACTGGTTTTTGCTTGATTGGTTCTTGCTTTGGCTTTTGTGGTTTTTTTTGTACCACTTTCTGTTTGGTTTTTGTCGACCTTGTTAATTGTGAGATATCGACCATGATGGCTTGTATTTTTTGCCCCTTTGTTGCGGGTGTGTTTAATTTAAAATCACCAAAAAGCAACAATGCCGTAACTGCCGATATTAAAATAACGGTGTATAATGTTGCCAGAAATTTGATGTATGGTTCTAACATGAATTTTTATTCAGTGGGCACAGGGTCTGAAATAAGTCCAACTTTAGTGGCACCTGCTTTTTGGGCAATGACCAAGGCTTCATAAGCACGACCATAATCGACTTTACGGTCTGCACCTATGAGAATAGGTGTTTTGTTATTGGCTCGAATGTAAATAGCCAGCTCCTTTTGGAGTTGTTGTTCATCAATTTCTTCACTTTTATCACCAATACTTAAAAAAAGTTTACCTTGTGCATCGATGTTGATAATGATGGGCTTGTCTTCAACATTCATGTTGTTGGCATCAGCCTGTGGCAAACTCACTTCGACCCCTAGATTTAATAAAGGTGTGGTAATCATAAAGATAATCAACAAAACCAAGGTGACATCAATATAAGGTACCACATTTATTTCTGCCATGGTTTTTCTGCGTCTTCGCATGATGTGCTCCTATCCGCCTGCTTGGCGATGCAAAATAGTGGAGAATTCTTCTTTAAAAATATCGTATTGGGTATAAAGACGTTCCACTTTGGAATTAAAATTATTGTAAAACACAACCGCAGGTATAGCTGCAAACAATCCCATAGCCGTGGCAATAAGAGCCTCAGAAATACCCGGTGCAACCAAAGCAATGGTGGCTTGGGTGACATTGGCTAAGGCATGGAAAGAAATCATGATGCCAATTACCGTGCCAAGCAAACCGATATAGGGGCTAATTGAACCGATTGTTGCCAAAAAAGGCAAATGTCTTTCTAGCCCGTCAATCTCACGATTTAATGCAATTCGCATGGCTCTGTCGGCAGATTCAGTGGCTTTGACATCGGATTGAGCCGCTTTTCTTGAGCGTAAAAATTCGCGAAATCCTGCTTCAAAGACTTGTTCCATGCCGTTGGTTTTTTTCTTTCTCTTAACCAAAGAATCGTACAATCGGTTCAAATCAATGCCAGACCAGAAGGTTTCTTCAAATTTCTTACTCTTTTTGGTGGCACTGTTGAGACTCAACCATTTGGCAAAAATAATCCACCACGACGTAATTGATGCAAGGACTAATAGTGCCATAACTGCCTTAACAGGCAAACTGGCATTCATGATGAGTTCTATGAGATTAAAATCTTGGTTCACTTAATAGCTCCTGTTTTAATTGTTGGGGTATGGCAACCACCTTAAATGTTTGCACATTGATACACGCCGCTTTGATGAAAGCAGTGGCAAGCAGTGTGCCATCTTGTTTGTGCATTTCTTGCTTAAATTCAACACTGGCATTTTTTATTTTTTCAAGTTGACAACTTATGGTTAACGCATCATCCATGCGAGCGGGTTTTTTAAATGCAATATTTGCTGTTGTGACAGCATAAACAATATTGAGTTCATCTTGCAATTGCGATTGTATGATGCCGCGTGCTCGTAACCAATCGGTTCGAGCTCGCTCAAAAAAATTTAAATAACGGGCATGATAAACCACACCACCACCATCAGTATGTTCGTAATAAACACGGTAGTGAAACTGACTTTTAGAATAATCTGACATAAAATAAGCAATAGAGAGTAGCAAAAGAACATTTTAGATGC
The DNA here is from genome assembly GCA_964594435.1 of uncultured Alcanivoracaceae bacterium. GTDB lineage: Bacteria > Pseudomonadota > Gammaproteobacteria > Xanthomonadales > Marinicellaceae > NORP309. Next base: position 10,538 of record CAZQMH010000032.1, on the reverse strand, counting down.
TAGCATTTATTAAATCTATACAAAAG
>CAZQMH010000032.1:0-10412 GCA_964594435.1 uncultured Alcanivoracaceae bacterium | reverse complement strand
TTTTAACCGCTCTTTCTCAAGTAAAGTTAACGCAAATAGCCATCAAGTGGGAACAATGCCATTTGTGTAACTGGAAACTGCAATTAAAAATAAACAACGATGAGATGGGAGTCAGGTGTTGCCATTGTTTTGCCTCGCCCGTCTCACAAGAAATGGGCTTTGTTTTTAAGCAGTACATGCACAAAGATAGAAAAGATGTGTATGAGCTATCATCAAGAGGGGCATTTGTTAGGTTTTTAAAAAGGCAAAATTGCAAGTTGACATTAAGTGAATATTACGAAAATGAAGAAAACGGGCAATACAGCAACGGTATTTGGTGCCAAAACGTCGAAAAATTAACATTTGCCAGCAATAGTTTTGATATATGTACATCCTTAGAAGTTTTTGAACATGTGGAAAATGACTTATTGGGTTTTCAAGAGATTTACCGCGTTCTAAAAAGCACAGGTGTATTAATTTTTACCGTTCCGCTTGATTTAAACAAAAAAACCACAGAAAGAACTGCCGTGATTAATAACAAAAGGAAAAATATTTTACCACCAGAATACCATTCGGACACTATCAGAGGGACGGCGAAGGTCTTTTGTTTTAGAAATTATGGCTCCGATATTGTTGATAGATTGCATCAGGCTGGATTTAAGCACTGTAAAATACATACACCGCCTGAATCAAAATTATTTGGATTTGCTCGACCTGTCATTATAGCCATGAAAAGTTGATCATTTCCTTATGGCGAACATTGCAGCATTCCCAAATCCCAATAGTGAATCGGGATTTGGGTATTAGAATTTCTAACTATTGGAATCCATCTTTAAATATAATATCGTTATTTTGGCTGATTTTGGCACTGTAGAGTTCTAATTCTCCAAGTATTTGTGATGCATTTTGGTCTTCTTGTTCCCAAATAGCTTGTATTGAGTTGTTGCTGTTGTTGGCTACCAATGAGACGCGACGGGCATCGTACAATAAACTTCCATCAGGTCCGGCATGGGTTATTCTCATATCTGTGGGCTCCATGTGTGACTGGTTACTTTGGTTGATTATTTGGTAGTAAATTTCAAACTCGCCATCAACTGCTGTGTCACCACGCCAAGCAACGGCATAAGCATTTTGACTGGGAAAATATGCGACATCAGGTTTGAAGGCATCAAAGTTGTTATTGCCAATGGGTCCCATATTGCTGATTTTGAAGTCATCCGCACCAATTTGAGTTCCTGTAGATGATAAGGTCTGACCATATATCTCAAATTCATTGCCAACATTGCCATTGGTGGCTGGGTCTGCTGACCAAACCACAAGGTATTGATTTAAACTGCTGTTCCATGTGACTCGTGGGTATTGTGCGGCTCGTGTAGCAAAACCTGGTACGCCTGTTTCGCTAATAAGAAAATCATTGTTGCCAACTTGTGCACCACTTGAGGCATTTATTCTTTGCCCGTAAATCTCAAATTCGCCACTGACATGGCCACCTAGATTGTCATCGCCGTACCACACAACTAAAAATTCGTTGCTGTTACGATTGTACGTGATTTCTGGTGAATAGGCATCGTACAGTCCTGAGGCATTGGGGCCCATATCTGAAATACGAAAGTCATTTGCACCAATTTCTGTACCTGCGGCACTTATTTGTTGACCATATATTTCAAATTCACCAATGGCATTGGGTGCTGTGCCTTCTTCGCCTCGCCAAACGACTAAATAATTATTATTGATGGAATTGTAGGCGACAACTGGATCAATAGCATCATAGGCACGATTGGCAAAGGGGCCCATGTCTGAAATACGGAATTGTGAGCCGATGGCTTGGCCGTTGGCAGCATTGATGCGTTTTCCCCAGATTTCAAATTCGCCTTCTATGACCCCACCAACATTGGTGTCACCATACCAAACCACTAAGTATTCATTGGCACTTGGGTTATACACTACATCTGGATTTCTGGCATCAAAAGTGGTATCGCCATCAGGTCCCATTTGGCTGATGCGTGCAGGCGATCCGATGGGACTACCTGTTGTGGCGTTGATACGTTGGGCGTAGATTTCGACTTCGGTTGACAGGTTTATGCCCGTGCCTGTTATGGATTGGGTGGCTTCAAAAACGGTGTAATATTCGTTATTTTGTGTATTCAGGGTTATTGCTGATTCCTCAGCATCCCAGTCTTTATTGGCATCTGGTCCAATATGTGTTTCACGAATAGGTGAGTTAGCAGTGGTGTAAGCACTGGCGTGAAAACTTAAAGTCAGGGCTAATATTGTTGTTAATTTCATGGTTATTCTCTTCTATTAATTAGTTAAAATTCAAATTGAAAGCGTACTTGGTAGATATTTAGGGTTTCATCGACGCTAAAACTGTTGGGTGTGGCACGTGCTTTTATGTAATTGAACATAAAACGGTGATTTTTTGTCAGGTAATAATTAATACCTATGGCGTAGTTTTGTTCGTAGCCAGCATTTAAGTCTTCGGCACGCAAGTCTAAAAAGCTGTAGCGTGCGGCAATTTCCCACGTACGGTATTTTTTGACCTTGGTTGAGGTCCATTCACCTTTGCGAAAACTAAAGCGGCGTTGCCCATTAAAGATACGGCTGATAATAAGGTAACCGCTTTTGTAGTTTAAATCACTGGTAAACTCACGGGCAAATTCATTGCGGATGTATTCGCCTTGCAGTGTCCATTTGTTTCTTTTCCACATGGCTTCTATGCCGTATTTTTTAATGTTTTTGACAAAAAATAATTCGCCTGTGTCAAGTAGGCGTGCATTAAATGTGTGGGATTCAGGTAGGGTTCTAAATTTTTGTACTGTTTCAGGTTCTCGGTATTGCAAGGAGGCTCCTAAATACATTCTGCCGCCAAATAGCTTGAGTTTTTTACCAAATCTTGCTGTTGCAGCCTGTCCATATGTGGCAGAACTGCCGAGTTTAAAATGATCATCACCAAATAAGCCGACCCGCATATTCCAGTCTTTACCATAATGAATATAGGTTAAACCTGTAGCATAGCGTTCGGTTAAGGCACTGGCTATTGAGCGTTCCATAAAAAAGTGGTATTTTGAGTTGCTAACGCTTTCAAGGCTGAAGGGCATTTCCGTTTTGCCGAGATAAAATTCATTGTGTTTGTTTAAGCGGTATCTTATCCATGCTGCCTGTGTGGCTCCTTTGCGGGTTCGGATATAATCAGCAAAATCAGTTTGAAAATAGGTGGAAAATTTATCATTAAATTTAGTAAACAAACCAAATCGGAAACGCCTGACATCATAACCTTCTTTAAATTGGGTAAAATCATCGTCGTAATACGTATAATCAACTTCAGCTCTGGCACCAAAATCGAAACTGACTTTACTATACGTGACACAACTCAAGAACAGAAAAATAAAGCTAAAATACCGCATTATTGTTGCTCCGCAAGCAGCCACTGCATCACTTTATCTTGAATTTTCGCCTGTTGTACACATTCGGAAAAATCATGGGCGGCATTGGCTAGTTTTTCCAGTTTAATGTTGTTGGCAATAGCATTTTTTTGCATTTCTAAGTGCATTAAATCTATCCAGTTCTTGGCACGTTGCATACGGGTTTTGCCTTGTGTTAGATCGATTTTTGGGTTTTTGTTAAGGGCTTCATCTCTTTTTGTATCTTTGGCTCCAATAAAAACTCGGTATTTTGTGCGTAAATAATGTTTTGGTTCAAAGTTAATACCGTACAATTGTCGACGCAGGCGTGTGCCCCGTGGAAAAGGCAAGGCCGAAGTGGGTAATGTGTACCAGCCTGCGGCAGCTATGGCTACTTTTTTAACCAAATTTGGGTAGGCAAAAGCGAAACGATGGGCAAACTGAGCACCAGCAGAATAGCCAAACAGGTGAAAACGATTGATTTTTGTACAGAAATTAGCTTCAAAATCTTTGAGGATAGAAAACAACTGATAATCTGAACGTGGTCCTCTGCCGTTTCGTCCTAATCTTTGGTAATCTTTGGCATAATCAGCAGTAAAAAGTGGAGCGATTAAGGCGATATTTTTATTCTCGGCGTTTGCCTGAAATGAGGAGATGATTTCTTCGGCATTTCTGGAAATTCCATGCACCAAAACTAATAATTGTGTGGCATTTTCAGGCACATAGGCAAAATAACTTATATTTTTCTGCACCGCTAATTGATGGTAAGTTATTTTATTTTTCATTTTTGTATTAAGATTTTTCATAGTGATTCAAGTGGCTGATATTGTTATTTATTTTGGGGCTGAGATTCCACTGTTTATCACAGAGGTTTATGAGTTTTGCATGGTGTGTGGCTATTAATATTGTGCCGTCATAATTTTTCAATAAGTCTTGAATCATGACCAATCCAATTTTATCTAAGTAGCTTTCAGGTTCGTCTAAAACCAAGATGCCAGGTGCTCCAAGCAAGGCTCGGAACAACGAAATACGGGCTTTTTCACCAGATGAAAAGTTATTGCCATTTTCTTTTATTCGGGTTGCTAATCCATCGGGTAATTTTTCTATTAAATCAGTAAGTTGACAAAGCTTGAGCAAGTCATCAAAATCCTTTTGCTGATAATTTTTATGCCGGTAAGTTAAATTTCGTAATAAACTACCACGAATGATGGTGAGATTTACGCCACTTACACCAATATGCTGTGCCTTGTCCTTTGCCATCATCTTTTTTGGTTCTATATTATTAATCAAAACCGTACCAGCATCGACTTGTACTAATCCCAAGAGCAGATTAATTAAGGTACTTTTGCCCGAGCCATTTTTGCCTATGATGGCAATGTGTTCGCCTGCTTTAGCTTGAAAGTTGAGCCGTTTAAATACACCCTTTAACGTTATATTTTTTAGGCTAATAGTGCCGTTTGTCTGAAGCATTTTCTGCTGGCGACTTTTGCCACGAATAATTCGAGGTATAGCAAATAAATCCTCTAGCTTCATCAAGGATAATTTTGCTCCTTGATAATATTCTAAAACGCGACCTAATTCTCGAATAGGTGAGTTAAGAAACAACACGAGACTGATAAGTGCCGTGATTTCTTGTACACTTAAACTATTTTGGGAAACAAAATTATAACTAAAAAGCACCGCGATAAGCACAAAACCTGAGGCATCACCCACGCCGCGTAACATACCTAATTTTACCCCTTGGATGGCGATATTCTTTTCTAATCTATCGGCTTGCCGTTTAACTTTCCTTATTTCTACTAATTCTTTACCCATTGCCCGAATGGTGGAAATTGATGCCAAACGCTCGACCAAAAAACTGTGAATTCTTATGCGATTTCGACGAACATCTTTTATGGTTTTTTTCAATGATTGTCCAATAATCATGGCAACAGCAATCAAAATAGCAACCACACCAGTCATTGCCAAGCCTAATTTGCTATTGATGCTGAAAATAAAGCCTAAAACAATCAATAAAAAAATCGTATGCGTAACCAAACGAGCAATGCCAAGTGACAGCCAACGTTTGACTGCATTTAAATCACCTGCTAAACGAGAAGAAAGGTTGCCGATTGTCCTTTCTTGTACGCTTCTAATTGAAGCTCGCATGATGCGTTTGAGCAAGGTGGAACGTACACGATTAATGTACTTTTGCGACATTTTTTCGGAGTTATAGCGCTCATGCATACGCAAAAGAACTAAAGTTAAAGCGATTACCAATAGCAAAGTAAGTGACCACACCGAGATGAATTGTTGGTGTTTAATGGCACGTGAAAGGTTTTTGATTAAAAAATAACTACCAACAACCATGCCAGATTTGATTAAACCATTGGCTATCAATTGTAGTAATGATAGCCAAGCGTTTTGCCAAAATTTGGCAGGTGGTTTAAAAGGTGTGTAATGATTGTTCATGCGAATAATTCCAGCTAGTATTTGATTTAATTCACTTTCTGCTTACTTGCATGTTGGGTTATTTTTTCTAGCAACTCGTGCCCAAAACCACATGCCATCAGTTGTTCTTTCTCGATAACTGGAAGTTCACAATTTTCTATCACTTCGCGAGTCCCTAACGGATTGGACGAAACAACACCTGAAATACCCACAACATCGTAGCCCATTTGTTGTAACCATGTTGTACCAAATATGGCAGAGGAACTGTCTCCAGAAGTGTAAAACATGGCTGATGTGGCATTTATGATGGCTTTGGTCGCTAACAAGGCTTTGGTTTCACGTTGCAAAACACCATCAGCAACTTCAACCACAATGACATCCACATCTTGGTTTTTTAGGTGGCTAATCATTTTATCAAAAGTTTTGACGAGTCGTGTATTGCTCATTAAATAGGTTGTCGCAAAACCCGCATCGGTAAAATCAATGGCACAGGCAGCATCGGCATCAACAAAATGCCACAAATCGCAACCCGAACCTGTTCCTGTAACCTTAGCTGCACCTACTTTATAACCATCGGCACTTAAACCTTTGATTAAACAGGCAACCGTTGTGGTTTTGCCTGCATTCATGGAAGAGCCTGAAACCATCAGAATAAGAATGTCTTTGTCAGATTTTTTTGTCTCATCTTGTAAAATACTGTAATCACCTAAATTGATGACGTGACCGTCTTTATCACCTATTAAACCTAAGGGTTGAATTTCGGTTGCTGGTTTCACTTTTGGGCTTTTTTCCGTCATAAAGGAGGCGATTCCGCCACCTGCGACCAAATGACAGGCATCTAAATTCTTTGGTATGATTGACTCAAATTGATCAGGAGCATAACGATGACCATAGGCAACGATAATTTTATCCTTAACAAACATACGAGAACGGCGACCATCAATGCGTTCAAGGCGGCAATGCTGACGTAAGCGTGTCACTTCACAGACAACCAAATCACCCGCTTTGGGCTGTATATCACCTGTTAGTAAAGTTTTGATTGCACCAAAGTCAACATTGCGTGTCGCAAAAGAACGCTTGATTCCATCCAGCTCAAAGGGGAAAGGTAAGGTTTGAAAGTTCTTATTTTGGGCTGCTGCTAATAGTTTTATTTTTCTTGTCTTTGTCATCATCGTACTCCGAATGTTTTAATTTATATTTGTAATTATATTTACATTTATGGTTTTATCAAGCTATTTGTAAATATATTTACAAATTTGTGACTTGGGTCACGCTTTCTTGTGAAATTCAGCCTAACTTCGCTAAAGTTCATGTGGTTTTAATGTAAGATGGACAAATCTGGTCAAATCAACCGAAAATAATTGATGAAATCTAAAAACAATAAATCAAAAATCAATAAAATCTTTGCCGATGTCATCAATATGAACACGATTGATGCTTTTAGCCATCTCGATTCACTCAAAGCAACCGAGGATGCAGACGTGCTAATTCAGGTGGCATCATTGCTGGATGATGGTGCAACAAAAACCGCCTTCTTACAAACTCATGCACAAATGAAAAATGTACTAGATGGCTATGATGGTGATGTGAACTTGGTTGGTGAAAGCATTGCTGGCATAAAATTGTTGCAGTTACTTGGCAAAGGAGGCATGGGAGAAGTGTATCTTGGCATGGATGAAAAGTTACAACGAAAGGTGGCAGTAAAAACCATCAAGGGAGTTTTTCGTATCAACCCTCAGGCTCGCGAGCGATTTCATAAAGAAGCCAAATTGTTATCGCAAATAGACCATGAAAACATCTGTAAAATTTATGCCTTGATTGAATACGAAAATGTAGACTTCCTGGTTTTGGAATATATTAAAGGTAAAGCTCTAAACAGAGAGGCTTTTAAATCATTACCTTATAAAAAGAAAATCAAACTGGCACAAGCGATATTAAAAGGACTTATTGCGGCTCATAATGAAAACATTGTGCACCGTGATTTAAAGCCAGATAACATCATCTTCACTGACAATGGTCAGATTAAGATTGTTGATTTTGGTATTTCAACAAACACCAAACAATCCCTAGAAAAAAGCAGCAGCACAAATGAAGCAAACATCACAGAAGGAGTTTCAACAACAGGAAAAGTAGTAGGAACATTAGGATACATGTCACCTGAACAAGCCAATGGCGAGGAAGTCAGCACCGCATCGGATATTTACTCTTTGGGTATTTTATTGCACAAACTATTTGCAACAAACTCACCACATCCCAAACATTTAGATAAAGAAACCATGTTGCAACGCTCAAAAAAAGGCATCTCAGAACCTATGGCTGGCATAAGTTATGATTTAAAAACATTGATTGCACGTATGAAGTCAAAATCTGTTGCATCACGCCCGACGGCAGTTGATTGTTTAAACATTCTGAATAAAATTGCACAAAAACCACAACGCAGAAAAGCCAAACTTATAGTATTGGCTCTTATATTGATCGCACTGTTTAGTGCCGCTAAATACACTTTCGATTTAAATCAAGAAAAAAACAAAGCCCAAAAAGCCAGTCGTGAATCCGCTCAAATGGTAAAATTTCTGCAAGGTCTGTTTGACCAAAATGACCCCTACCAGCAGCAAAATAAAGATTTGACTGCCAAACAAATGTTAGACAATGGCGTGCAACGGTTAGCGGTGGAATTACATGACCAGCCAACTATCCAAGTCAGACTAAAAGTTACCATAGCCACCATCTATCGCAAACTGGGTAAATTACAAGCAGCACAGCAACAAATAGAAGAAGCACAAAAATTATTACAGTCATCCCATAATAACGACCCAAAACTAGAAATCATGTTTTATGGAAGTGCCGCAGGCATAGCCTTTGAAAACAATAATCTTGGCCAAATGCAACTTTACTTGGACAAATCAAACAAAATCGTGCAGCAATATAACTTACAAGACGATGAAAATTATACAAATTCACAGTTTAATTTAGCCAGTTTATTTTTTGAACAGGGCAAAAACCAAGCCGCACAAGAGCTATTTAGTAAAATTCTTGCTATTTATCAAAAAGACCCAGATAAATACAGCAACGAACTCATCACAAGTTACAATTATTTCAGTTTAATTGCGGTTAGCGAATACAAATTTGTAGAGGCTCTGAAATACTCCATGCAAGCCATGCATGTCATTAACCAAAATAAAAACACAGATAAAGAGTACGAGATAACAACCTATAACAATTTAGCCACCATATACCACGACCTCGGACAATGGCAAGAAGCTGAAAAATATTATTTAAAAACGCTACACCAAAGAGAAAAATTACTGGGCAGTTCTCACCCGTTAATAGCCAGTACCTATGATAATTTAGCGACATTTTATTTTAGCATGGGCGATAATAAAAAAGCGTTAGCCTACAACCAAAAGGCATTAGAAATTTATGAAAAAAATAAATTAACCACCAATGTCAATTATGCCTTAGCCCTGCAAAACAAAGCGGTGTTTCAAGAACCCGATAACAGCGGTGATAAAAAAGCGGAGAAATTATTGCTGCAATCTTTGCAAGTTCTGCAACAAAAACTGGGTGAAGAACATGTATTGGTCGCAGATAACCTCTACACATTGGGCGTAAACCACACCAATCAAAAAAAATACGACTCAGCTATAATAAATCTACAGCATGCAGCAACTCTCTATAAAAAACTAAATCTACCACTTCGGCAAAGGCATTTTCAAGCCTATTACACCATGGGGATTATTTACAAAAGAAGCAAAAAAATAGACAAAGCTCTCGCATTATTTTTAGGTCTTGAACAAAAATTAAAGCAGGAAAAGGAACAAGAACAAGTTGAAGAGTTATTAATACAAGTGCGGCAGCAAATACGAAATTTACAAGAAATGAGCAAATAAAAATGAAAACAAAACCAATACACAAAGCCAGTTGCCATTGCGGGGCTGTAGAATATGAACTGTCGTTACCCAACGGTTTGGAAGACCCGCGTAGATGCGATTGTTCACTGTGTCGCAAACGTGGTGCAATTGTGGCCTCGGTCGCTTTATGCGGAATAAATATCATCAAAGGTGAGGATAAATTGTCACTGTATCAATTTAACACAATGACTGCTAGACATTATTTTTGTTCAATTTGTGGTGTATACACACATCATCAAAGACGATCTAATCCTTCTCAATATGGGTTTAATGTGGCTTGCTTAGAAGGAGTTAACCCTTTTGAGTTGAATAATGTTCCAACCAATGATGGGATTAATCATCCTGCGGATAGGTAAATTACTCAAAACCATCACTATTGATTTCTATTCTCACCGAACCTTTAGTTATATAGTTGGTAAATTGGTACATATAGCAATAGGCCCATTTTTTTATGACAGTATTGCTTGAGAGAATTGTTTAGAGGAATTATTTAGGAGAATTATTTAGACATCCTTATTTTTTACATAAATTGAATAATTTCAATATTTCATTTCACATTATTATATAAAGCATTTTTAGACACCTAAAAAAGTAAAAGTCATGTGTAAATATCATGGTAAAGGGCAAATTATCCACAGATTAAAGGATTTCACAGATTTTAAGGCGTGAGGGTTTGTCGCTTGACTTGAGA
>CAZQMH010000031.1:0-15229 GCA_964594435.1 uncultured Alcanivoracaceae bacterium | reverse complement strand
TATAAAGCCCTTCACCATAGAGATTCCTGCCTACGCAGGAATGACGGTGTGAGTTTTTACGAAATATCTATTAAATTAGGTGTTGGATTTTCAACACTACAAAAATGGATTCGTCTTGCTAAAGACAATCAACTAGAAAAAAAAGGTAAAACAATGTCAAAAGAAAAGCCAACAACCACTAGAAGAAAGCCGCCTTTACGGCAATAACGTTAGGTATGAGAAGTATGGTTAGGTTTGTTTTAAATGATTACCTTACCATTTTATGGTGTTAAAATAGTGGGTAATAGGCAGTCTTAGCATCGTATTTTTACTATCTGGATTTGGGTAATAATTACTAGTTTCTGCAATTTTGTATCAATGGGCTGCTAGATTCTAGTGTCATTTTGAGTTTTGAAAGTGCTTGTTTTATCATTCGATTTCCATTTGTTACATCTCCACTTTGCATCAAGGCTCTTCCCTTTAAACAACGAGCACGGTTTAATTGGTAATGATTGTTACCATAAGCTTTTTCTAATGTGGGAATATGTTGGTTTAACAAGTCAATTGCTTTGGATGCTTTTTTAGCATTTAATAAGACTTCCACATACTCTAAGGCTAATAACCCAGTCTTATTTTCTTTTAAGTCTATATATTTAAGCCATTGATTGTATGCCATTTCTGCAATACTAATTGCGTCACTATGTTTTTGTAATTTTGACAAAATTTTTGCTTTTACCACTAAATTATATTGATTTTCAGGCAATGCTTCTTGAGAATTCTTACTTAAAGTATCAATTGCTTTTTGTTGAAATTCAAGAGCCTTGAGGTAATCTTTTTTAAAGGAATAAAACTTTGCTAAAGTAATATTTAATAGAATGTTTTCATCATCAGATTTATCACGACCTAAGTTTAAATTTTTTATTGTTTTCATATCTGTTTCCAGTTTTTCTGCATTTCCTTGAATAAAGTCTTTATCAAACAAAGTAATATACGCTCTATATTCGATGTATTTTCCTTTTGCTGGTGCTTTATGTGAATCTTCAATTATTTTTTCTGCTATGCTTGCTGCTTGTTTTAGCTTTCCAAGTTTTATTAAGGATTGAACTTTAAATAATCTGATTTTTAACATAACTGGATGTGTATCAGAGACTGTTGAACTAAGAGCTAATTCTACTTTATTTATTACATTAAGAACTTCCTTGTATCTACCCAGAGGCATTAATGATGTAACCTGAAAAGCAAAGCTTACAAGAAACTCTTGACTCTCACCTCCTAAATTTAATTGCGAAATTCTGCTAGATTCTTTATAAGCACTCAATGCTTTGAGAAATCTTTGCTGTTTATTGTAAAGTAAGCCCATTGTGTCATAGAGTCTTATTTTTTCAGTACTATTCTTCCCCAATAATGAATCCGCTATCATAAAGGCTTTGTCTATATTTTCTTTGGCAACTATTAAATTATTTTTACGAATTTGTAATGATGCCAAGTCTCTTAAAATTCTAATTATATCTATATGTTGTTTTCCATATAAAATCTTACTTATGCGATAGGCCTCATTCAATAAGTCTTCGGCTATTTGTAAATCATTTTCTATTATTTTTACTTTGCTACGGTGCAACAGGATTTGTAATTTATTGTAATTATATTGAAATTTATCCTTAATCAAATTTTGAGCTCTTAGAAAATACTTATCTGCAACAACAAAATTTGCTTCTTGAAAAGCAATTAGACCTATATGATCTAGCATCGTAATCTTTGTCTTTAAATTTTCTGAATGGAATAATTCCAATGATTCTAATGCTTTTTCTTTGGATTCATCAAATTTGTTATTGTTAAATAAACAGATACTAAGTTGTGCTAAAATATCAGCATTAAGTAATTTTTTTTCAGTTGCCAATTTTTCTGCTTTTTTTGCATAGATTAAAGCTTTTTTATATTGTCCTTGTGCATCATAAAGACCACTTATAGAGGTTATTGATTCAATTAAAAGACTTGTATTTACATTGTTCCTTCCCGTGTTATTATCTATCGCTTTTTGGAGAACGGCTAAACCTTGTTTGTACTCGCCTAATCCAGAAAAAGCACCTCCAATTGTATTTAATAGTTTAATTTGTACCTTCGGTTGTTCATTAAGTTCATAAATATCAGTTAAACTCTTATTTAAAAGTGTTTTAACTGTAAGTGACTTATTACCTGACTCTCTGGGGTCAGCTTTACTAATCATATCAACTAAGAACTGCGAAACTTGTTTTGCTGTTTGTGCTTCAATTTCAGCTTTTTGCTCTGCTTCTTTGGCTTGATTTAGACTAAATAAACTAAAAAATAGACCCAATACTAGTGCAGAAATTGTTACCGTAGTTGCCATAACACCGATCCAATGACGGTGTATAAAACGCTTGAATCGGTATGCGGTACTTAGACCTCTTGCTTTTATCGGCCGCAACTCCAAATAAGCCTCAATATCATCGGATAATTCTTTTACACTTTGGTAGCGTTGTTCGGGGTCTTTGTTAAGACATTTAAGAACTATAGTATCTAAATCACCCTTGAGAGAGTTAAATAATTTATCGGGTATTGTGCCTCTGTTTGCGGCTATTTTTTGGCTAACTTTTTGATTTGTATTTCTACTAGTTGATATTTGACCACTAGGGCTTAGTGGTTTATTGTCTACAATGGATTGCTTAACTTCAACATAAAAATTATGGATGATTTTTTGTGCTTTTTCTCCTGTCAATAATTGATAGAGAACTAAGCCTAATTGATAAATATCCGATGCCACTCCCATTGGTTGCCCTAGCACTTGTTCTGGACTGGCATACTCTGGTGTCAGCATCATGTAATCAAACCCAGTTATTGAGGGGTTTTGACCTTCAATATCTAATAATTTAGCAATACCAAAATCCAAAAGTTTTGGAATCCCATTTTCTGCAACTAAAATATTGGATGGTTTTATATCACGATGTAAAACGAATTTTCCATGTGCATGACTAATAGCAGAACTCACGGATAAAAAAAGTTTAAGGCGTTTTTTAATTATCAGTTTTTGGCTATCGCAGTATTGGAGAATATCTAGACCTTTAATATACTCCATCGCAAAATACGGTTCACCAGATTTCGTCGTACCACCATCAAGCAACCTTGCAATATTGGTATGGGTTAATTGTGCAAGAATTTGCCGTTCAGCAATAAATCTTTTGGTGATTTCATGTGTGTTCTGATGATTAGAAATCAACTTGATTGCGACTTTTTGTTGGTAACTATTGTCCGCTCTCTTAGCTAAATAGACTGTACCCATGCCTCCTTTTCCTATTTCGCTGATAATTTCATAAACACCAACCCTAGTTCCCTTAATATTCGAATCCTTTGTCAACTCTCTTGCAGCTCCAATAACCTGATTGGTTAATTGGTTTCCACCTTGGGTATTAATTTTCAATATAGCGAATAATTCATCCTTGAGTTTCTTGTTATTTCCACAGTTTACCTCAAGAAACTTTTCAATTTCTTCTGGAGCAAGCTTTTGTGCTTGATGAAATAATTCTTGTAATTTTTCCCAGTATGATTTATTCATTATTTTTCCTTACCTGTTAACTCTTTTGCCAACCATGCTTTAGCAAACTTTAGTTCTCGCCCAACTGTTGCCAAAGAAATTGATAGAATATCTGCTATTTCATCGTAGCTCAATCCTCCAAAATAATGCAATTCTATAATTTGGGCTTTTCTTTTATCATTTTTTTCAAGTAAATTTAAAGCATCATTTAAATCAATTATGTCAGTTGATTCATTATTTTGCCTAAATGAATTGTTGTCATCAAATTGAACCTTTGTTTGGTCTCCTCCTCGTTTGGCTCTTTTTTTATTGCGTGCAAAATCAATCATTATTCGTCGCATTGTTAAGGCCGCAGCTGCAAAAAAATGCTTTCTATCTAATACTTCTTGGTTATTATTTTGAATTTTTATAAAAGCTTCATGTACTAATGCAGTTGGTCGCATAGTGACATCTCCAAGTCTAACACCTTGCGAGTACCTTGCAATTTCGTGAAGCTGATTATAAATCAAGGGCATCAAATCATTAATGACTTCTTTATCACCTTTTTTCCAACGATTTATTAATCTTGTAATATTATGAGTATCCATAATTTTTTCTATAGAAAGCCTATACTTTCGCTACAGTTTATAGTTGTTATTTCATATTGTCAAATAACTACTTTTCTATGCTGATATCTTTTTATTAATACTACTAACTTAGCAATATTATTAAATTAATGAGTTTTTTATAGTTTTTTAGCGTTTATATTAAGTTTTTGTCAATTCCTTTCCTTATGCACATCAAGTGTTGGCACTCTTTATTATGATTCTATATCGGGATTTGGGTTATTTGAAAATATGCTGGATTTTTAGATTAATTTATGGCTTTGAAAAATAAAATTTTTAAAGAAATGAGTGTATTTATATTTTAATACCGTTTTAGAGGGTAATTAATTTTTAAAATAAAATATCGAGGTCATTCATGAAAATTATATTTATATCATTTTTTTTATTTTCAGTAGCAAATGCTGAAACAAACTTAAAAAGCAAAGTTTATCAGCTTGTAAAACAAGATTTATTAAAAATCAAAAAATTTAATAAAAAACAACTAAAAGCAGTTAACATATTAACTGTTGGAACGGATTCATTCTGCGATACTAATACTATTCAAAATGCTATAAATGCAAATCCAGATGAAATTAGAATAACAACGCAACAAGATTATTATGAAAATTTAGTTCTTATTAATAATCATGTTACAATTAGAGGAGGGTTTGCTAATTGTTTAGAGGCTGATAATAACAACCAAACTTTAACAAAAACTAAAATTATTAGCACTACCAATGATTCAACGATATCTATTAGTGGTTCTAATTCTATGATTACTCTTGACAACCTAGAACTGACATCAACCTCTTACGCTTTTGCAGGGGTAGCACTAACTTATGCCAATGGCGGCCCATCTGGCTCACTTTTGTTACAGAATTCACTGGTTCACAACAATAGAATGGGGCTTTACTTGATATCTGATTCAAATGGTTTTGATGTCGTAGTACAGGATTCTACTATTTCAAATAATTATAATACTCAGGGTAATGGAACTGGTGGTGGAATATTTTGTTATAATGATGATAACGTTTCAATTTTTAATTCAAATATATTGAATAATTCAGCAAATAATGTAAGCAATGCTGTAGGTGGGGAAGGTGGAGGTATATACATGGCAATACGCTGTAAAGTAAATATTTATTCTGGTTCAATAATATCTGGTAATTACGCTAGAAATAAAGGAGGCGGAATAAGGATGGCAGACAATTCAGAATTAAATATTATAGGTCAAAAAGTTTGTGTAAATTCAAATAATTGTTTAGGAAATAATGCGAATGCAGTAATGATAACTAATAATCATGTACCATCACCCACAATGGACGGCGGTGGAGGTGCGATTTATTTATCAGGAAACATCACAAACGAAATACCGAAAGCAAATGTATATGGCGGTACAGTTATGTATAATAATTCTGCCAAATTTGGTGGTGCAATCTACCTAATGAATAATGCTGAATTCAACATGGAAAGAACCAATCGAGATTGTTGGGATTTGGTTTTATGTAATGAAATTTCTAGCAATAAAAGCTCAAGTAATAATGGAATTGGTGGTGCTATTTACAATAATAATAGCAAAGTGAGAATATACAATACTTATTTTGACTCAAATCAAGCAGATACGGGTACGGTCATTTATTCTGTTGGTTCCAATGCGTCTAATCGTCTTATATCAAATACCTTCTTTAATAATGGTAATGCTGGGGTTTCAAACTTTACTAACAAATTTGTATTTCGTGCATATAATGGTGCAAAATTTAGCGTCTATTATTCCACTTTTGCAGATAATCATGCAGATACTCTTTTTGGCATTAGAGGAACTGGAAGTCTATTATCATTGAACTCATCAATTGTACATGATCCAACTTCAGGAAATATTCTGAATTTAGATGGTGGTACGAGTCTAATTAATTGTGTTATGGCACATGAAGTAACAACTATTTCAGGAAATTTACTTTCTTTAAATAATCCACATTTTGTTAATAGGGTAACAGGAGATCTACATTTGAAACCTAACTCTCCTGCAATTGACTACTGCAATGATCTTTTGGTATCAGAATATGCAAGAGATATGGACTTTTCTGAACGAGGTCTTGATGACCCTGAGACAATTGATAATTTTGCAAATTCTTTTTTTGATATTGGTGCTGATGAAAAAAAATCTGATATTATTTTTTCAAATGGATTTGAAATAATAGAATAATAAAAAGGTTGTTGTTATTTCCCTTGATTAAGAAATAATTATTACTTTTCAACCTTCTAAGGCGGCTAAAACCGTCTTAGTTTTTTTATCCACTATTCAAATCCCGGTAGAGCATTGCAATCAAGGGTTATAAATTATTAATGTAATTGAGTATATTTTATCTATTAAATAGTTTATAGAGTAAATAGAATGCACTTTATCCTATAGATTCGTGTCTGTGCAGGAATGATGGGGTGAGTAGTTATAATAACTTAAAGAAAAAAACAATTCAAAATGAAAATAATAACCAACCAAACAAGAAAAATGAAATACAAAAATATATTGATTTTAATATTTGTATTTTCTTCTCAACAACTTTTGGCAACGACTGTAATTAATAATCCTGTTATGTTTGTAACACAGTTTCCAATAAGTCAAGATTTTGCAACAATAGGTTCAACTTTTGCAAATCATTTAGGGAAAATAACAAGTGTAGGTCGAGGCGGAGATCTCTATATTCGTTACGCTGATGGAAGCCTAAGAAACCTTACAAAAGAAGCTGGCTTTGGACACGATGGATTGCAAGATGAAAGTGCAATTGCAGTTAGAGACCCAACAATTCACTGGAGTGGCACCAAGGCCTTATTCAGCATGGTTATTGGTGCTCCTAATATTTTCCAACAAAATGATTACTACTGGCAAATATATGAAATTAGTGGATTTGAACAAGGGCAAACAATAACTATTAATAAAATTCCAAATCAACCCGTAAATTATAATAATATTACTCCACTTTATGATTCCGATGATAATATAGTATTTACATCTGATATGCCAAGAAGTAAAAATAGATATAATTACCCACAAAAAGATGAATACGAATCAACAGCAACAACTACAGGGTTATGGAAACTATCAAGACAAACTGGTGAAATTGATTTATTGCAACATTCACCATCTGGTTCTTTTTCGCCTTTTATTGATTCATTTGGAAGGCTTGTTTTTACGCGATGGGATCATTTACAAAGAGACCAACAGGCATCGCCGACAAACAATAATGGTGCATTTAATTATTCAAGTGAATTACCTACTGCTCAAGCGATAAATACTGTTTTAGAAATTTTTCCAGAACCACGAAGTGCTGAAACAGCACTATTAGAAGGAACAAATTTAGAAGGTCACAGCATAAATCATTTTTTTCCATGGCAATTAAATCAAGATGGGTCGGGAGAAGAAACGATTAATCATATTGGACGTCACGAGTTACACAACTACTTCAATCGAAGTATCAATGATGATAGTAATATAATTGAATTTATTGCTAATTCCAGTCGACCTAATCAAAATGTAATAAGAAATGCATTTCACCTCAGTGAGGATCCGTCAAATTCAGGTCGTTATATTGGAATTGATGCACCAGAATTTTCAACACACAATGGTGGACAAATCATTGCGTTTAAATTAGCACCAAATGATAAACCAAATCTTATGAGTGTTGAATACTTAACCCATCCCGAAACTCGAAATACCATTGATGATGGTACGAATGCTTCCGACAATAATATTGGTTTTTCAAGAGACCCTATCATTTTAGACAATGGCACTTTGATTGCTTCTCATACGACAGAAGTCAGACGTGCAAGAAATGATGGAACCCGAGCCAATCCAATCCCGCGATTTGATTTTAGATTAAAAACATACAGTTTACATTCGACAGGTTATTATCGACCAGCTAATAATCTTACTACTTTAGGCGATGTAAATATCTCGTATTATGATCCTGATATTCTGGTCACCTATAATGGACCGTTGTGGGAGCTTCAAGCAGTTGAAGTCATAGCAAGAGAAGTACCTCCTCATACATTTTCACAAATTCAAGCACCAGAAATTAATGTTCTTAATGAAGAAAATATTGATGTTAACAATTTTGAACTCTTTCTTAAAAACAATAATCTTGCTGTTGTAGTTATGCGCGATGTGACTACACGTGATGTAGCAGATAAGCAACAACCCTACAATTTAAAAGTAAGTAATTCTACGCATCAAACCATTGGTACAACAGGGAAAATATACGAACTTTCTCATATGCAATTTTTCCAGGCAGATCAAATCAGAGGCTCTGGTGGAGTCATTTCACCAGATGCAGGACAAAGAGTAATAGCTCAGTATTTGCATGATGAAAATGCCATCCAAAATAATATTAACTATGTTGGTGCACCACAAGGTAGCACTCAAATATTCGCAGATGGTTCCGTCGCTTTATTTGTACCCACAGGGCGAGCAATATCCTGGCAGTCATTAGACCCGAATGCAACCCCAGTTGTTCGAGAACGTTATTGGATAAATTTTAAAGCTGGAGAAATACGAGCGTGTGGTGGATGCCATGGAGTCAATGATTTAGATCAGGCGGGAAATCCTCCTAACACACAAAATACTCAAGCTTTTCATGCATTATTACAACACTGGAAGAATCATCAAAATGATTTGATTTTTAACAATGGTTTTGAATAACTCAAAACCCATTATGAATTTTACTAGGATCCAAATCCCGATATAAAAAAATAATTATAGCACAACCATCTTCGCACGCCTAGCAAATCAAGTAAATATCTTGTCACCAATGAGGCGACGATGAATTTTATTGATTTGTTTATATTTATCATAGATTGTAATTGTTATTTATGAGATTATCGCTTTCGCGGCAATGATGTTAGGTATGAGAAGTATAGTTACGTTTGTTTTAAATAATCACCTTACCATTTTATGGTGTAAAAATAGTGGATAATAGGCAGGGCTAGGAGCTTGTCAGAGAATATGTGACCAAACTCTAAGATTCTCTAGACAAAATAGATAAAATGGAAAAAAAAGGTCTTAAATCATGCAAAATCTATTTGTCAAATGCTTATTGTGTATCTTGCCGCTTATTGCTCAGGCAACAACATGGCATATTGATCCGATAAACGGCAGCACCACAGGTAGTGGCAGTGCCGCTTCTCCTTGGCAAACCTTAGAAGATGTCATCAATCAACACCTTATTAACAGCCAATGTTATGATATTTTGCCTTACTCCAGTACAAACAGCCAATTAATCGAGCAATACCCCAATGCCCCAATTCACGCTGGCGACACCATCTTGTTGCATACAGGCAATCATGGTTCCATTGATATACGTTGCCTCAACCTTACTGCAACCATCACCGTAAAAGCAGCCGATGGGGCACAACCAACCTTAACCCGCTTACAAGTCAAAAGCTCGAAAAATTGGCAGTTCTCAGGCTTGAAAATAGCAGATTTAAGACCCGCAAACACCGCCAAATATCACTTGGTTAGTTTTATTGACGACAACTATTATGGTCCAAACAGTAATATTAGCCTACTCAATTCTACAGTGCAAAGTACCGATGATGCCAGCTCATGGGATGCCAACACATGGGTTAATAATGCGGCTGATGGAATATTGTTAAAAGGTGAAAACCTTAGCGTTTCTGGAGTCACTATCAAAAATACCGCATTTTCCATAGAAATTATGGCAAATAACAGCCTTGTTTTTGACAACTGGATAAACCATTTTAGTGGAGATGCCATACGTGTTATTGGCAACTACAATAAAGTCATAAAAAATAAAATTCACAACTGTTATATTGTCGATGCCAACCATGATGATGGCATACAGGCATGGTCAATAGGTGATGATGGTCTATCTGGAACAGGTATTAATTACGGCAACTGGCTGATAGGAAATGAAATCATTCAACAAACTCAAAGCCTCTCTTTGCCTTGTAATTTACAAGGAATTGCCATGTTCAACGGACGTTACCAAGATTGGATTATTGCCTACAACCACATTGTCGTTAACCATTGGCACGGAATTGGCATTAAAGGAGCCGACAACATGGCAATTATTGGCAACCGCATACAACCCATGCAAAACGCCAGTCAAGGACCGCCTTGGATTGAAGTAAAACCTTGGAATGGCACTGATTCGACCAATATCTTTCTGCGTTACAACTTAGTAACCGACTACCACATGCTCAATGGCAATACGCCAGTAAACTTTATTCAACCCAATTGCCAATACAACCAAAACCAAGGCATTGACTCTTGTGATTTAATTTATGGCAATAGTAATGAATTTGAATAATCCCAACTCCCGATAGGGAAAAATCGCCTATAATGATTTTGTTGTCCTGTTTTTAGCTGTGGTTGGGTTATAATGTCAGATTAAACTTACACATAACCTTGTGGTTGACTCATGACAGAAAAAAAAACATTCGATTATATTATAGTTGGAGCAGGATCGGCAGGCTGTGTGCTCGCCAACCGACTCTCGGCAGACCCAAGTTGCAGGGTTTTGTTAGTCGAGGCTGGCAGCAAAGACTGGCATCCTTTTATCCATATGCCAGCGGGCATTGCAAAATTGGTCAACATCAAATCTTTGAACTGGAATTACACAACAGAGCCAGAACCACAGCTCAACAATCGACGTTTGTATTGGCCACGTGGTAAAGTTTTGGGAGGTTCCAGTTCCATCAATGCCATGTGTTATTGCCGTGGACACAAAAAAGATTATGATTTGTGGCAAAGTTTAGGCAATGAAGGTTGGAGCTATGATGCTGTCTTGCCCTATTTTATTAAAAGCGAAAACAACCACAGAATAAAAAACAAATACCACGGCAACAAAGGACCATTACAGGTCAGTGATTTAAAATACCACAATATTTTAAGCGATGCCTTTTTATCCGCCTGCCAGCAATCGGGTTACCAATTAACGGGCGATTTCAATGGCGAACATCAACGTGGTTTTGGCTTGTACCAAGTTACCCAAGACAATGGTTCCCGCAATTCATCGGCATCGGCGTATTTATCTGGCGTTAAAAATCGCGATAACTTAATTATTTATACCAATTCATTGTGCCAAAAAGTTCTTATTGAAAAATCAAAAGCCGTCGGCATCACCATTTCACGTTCTGGCAACAGTGAAAAACTGTATGCCACTCAAGAGGTGTTATTAAGCGGTGGTGCATTAAATTCGCCCCACTTGCTCATGCTTTCTGGAGTTGGTTCGGCAACAGATTTAGAAAAACATGCCATAAAGGTCAAGTGCGACCTGCCAGGCGTTGGGCAAAACCTGCAAGATCACTTGGATGTGTGTTTAGTGCAAGGCTGCAAGTCCAACATAACCTATGACAAAATTAATGAAGTGAAAGCAGGATTGCAATACTTTTTATTTAAATCAGGACCAGGTACCTCAAATGCTGCCGAGGCGGGTGGCTTCTTAAAAACAGATTTAAATGATGCACAATGGCCTGATTTGCAATTTCATTTTGTGCCCGCTATTTTAGATGATCATGGCAGAAACCGCATAGACGGCAATGGTTACACCTTGCACATGTGCTATTTACGCCCGAAAAGTCGTGGTAAATTAGAGCTAGCATCCGCCAATCCACAACAAGCCATCAAAATATATGCCAATTACTTATCCCATGATGAAGATTTAGCGTACATGAAAAAAGGTTTTGAAATTCAACGCAAAATAATGGCTGCTCCAGCCTTTGACGAATACCGAGATGCCGAAATTTTCCCAGGTGACACGGTACAAAGTGAAGCACAAATAGAACAATTTATTCGTCAAAAAGCCGAAACCATATACCACCCCGTTGGCACCTGTAAAATGGGCAACGATAATATGGCAGTGGTTGACAACAAACTGCAGGTGCATGGTATTGACAATTTACGTGTGATTGATGCCTCAATTATGCCCAATTTAGTATCGGGTAACACCAATGCTCCCACCATGATGATTGCTGAAAAAATCAGCGACGAAATAATCCGAGACAATTAATGGCACATTTAGGAAAAATCAACGAGCTACGCATAATTGAAAAAAATCATCAAGGTTGCACCTTGGAAGCAGGGCATTTAGGGCATGTTTTCTTGCCCAATAAGTGGTTAGATGAAAATTTAACCACCAATGACACAATAAAAGTTTTTCTCTACCTCGATACCAACGATGAAATCGCCGCAACCACACTCACGCCAAAAATACAATTGCACCAATGTGCCTATTTGAAATGTGTCGACATGAATAAAACAGGGGCTTTTTTTGATTGGGGCCTGCCCAAAGATTTGATGGTTCCTTATGCCGAACAACCTTACAAAATTTACCCAGATTTGTATTATTCGCTGTACATGTACCAAGATTCTGCTTCAAAACGTCTGGTTGGCTCCTTAAAACTAAGCAAATTCCTTAACGAATACAACACCGATTTTCAAGCCAAACAAAAGGTGGATGTTTTTATCGTGGCAAAATCATCATTAGGTTTTAAAGCGGTCATCAACAAAACCCACTTAGGGCTATTTCATCATTCTGAGGTATTTAAACCCATACGTTTGGGTCAAAACTACAAAGCCTACATCAAGGACATTCGAGAAGATAAAAAAATAAATCTGTGCTTTAACTTGCCAAATGCTCAACAATTAGGCACTCTGGCAACTAAAATACTTGAAGATTTAAAACAAAATTCCGGTGTTTCGCTCATGACCGATAAATCCGCACCAAGCGAGATATATGCCAAATGGAACGTATCAAAAGCAAGTTACAAAAAAGCACTGGGTGCTTTGTACCGACAAAAACTCATCACTCTCTCAAAAGAAAAAATCCAACTGGTGAACTAACATGAACAAAAAAATCCTTCTCACATTAGCAAGTGCGGCTTTAATAATGCTCGCTGCTTGCGACTCCTCACAACAGTCAAATTCAAGTCAAAAAAGCAATACGGCACGACAATTGCAAGCCAAAACCTATGAAACAGTCAATAATATTGCTTGGATGCGGGAAAAATTACCTGCCAGAACCCTAGCATATTTGCGTATTCCAACGATATGGAATCTATTCTTTGAAGCAAAAGTTGATGCCTTGCACTCAGTTCAGAAACTTGAAGCCCACAGAAATCAAATACAAAAACTAAAAGACAGCTTAGTCAATAATTATTCAGGCTTATTGCCTTTAGAGGCACAACTGCCCTTTAGCATTTTACTGAAAAACATGGTGACACCGCTAGAAATAGCCGTACTCAACGCCAAAGATGGCTCGATGATTCCGAATGTCATGTTGGCAACAACCTTGAAAAACACCAGTCGCAAGGCTTTGCGTTCCATGATTGAGACCCTCATGCAAAAATCCAGAGGGAAAATACGTATTCTTGAAGATTTTAACGATGCTGGGCAACTCAAAATGATGCTTGTGATGTCACCCTTGTTTTTATCATTCGATGAAACAAATGGCAAACTGATACTATTAAGTGGCTTAAGTGCAAGCCAAAAAGAACTGGATGAAATTTTGGCTCAAAAACAACACGATCCAGCCTTAAACGACATCTTTGCCTTTGAAAATCGTGTCGATGTTGCGGGTCAAAACAGCGAAATTTGGTTAAATATTCACGCCATTTACCAACAAAATCAAGCCTTTATTCCAGTAACAGAAAAACAAACAATAACCACCCTAGGTCTCGACAAAGCCAAGTTTCTTTGGGTAGGAACAGCTGCCAATCAAGGCAGAAGTCAGTTTATTATGCATTTGGCTATGCCTGAGGTTGGATTCAGGCAGTTTTTGCCGCGTGTGGATTCAAATTTTGATGTGCAAACAGCAGGCGTTCCTAAAAGCACATGGCAAATTGCTCTGCCAAGTGTCAAACAAATCAAACAAGCCTATGCTTTTTTCCTCAAAAATTACCCGCAATTACAAAAAAATGACGCACTCATTGTCGATAAAATAAAACAAATAAATAAATTGCTTGGTGTCACACTAACAGAAATTTACCAAACCTATGGGCAAAAATTATTACTCATTAGTGATGACTCTGGCTTTTGGTTCGCCAACAAAATTTTAGACCAAGCCAAGCACAAACAAATTTTAGAAAAACTAAAATCAGCCTTCGATGCAGAAGTCAAAGAAAGAAAATTAGCAGGTGTGAAAATTTTCCAAGTGCGCTTCACAAGCGAAAAACTTCAAAAGATAGTATTTGGCGAAGACTTGTTCAACAAAATGCAAAACAAACTTTTCAGCAAAAAACAAACCGCCTATTACCAATTTGAAGACGACTACCTCTTATCCGCATTTATCCCTCAAGTTCTAGCAGACAGAAAAAACAACAAGCATAAAATAAGCCTACAAAAATGGCTAAAAAACCAACAACAGCAAAGCTGGCAAACCGCTATCGTTGCACACTCCTATCTGATACAAGATGCACCACGTGATATTTATCACATGTACTTGGGAATTTTACCCTTGTTGGCACAAGTATTTAACACCCAAGTTGACCTCTTTACCTTACCAAGCGCACAACAACTGCAATTACCACAAACAGGACGCTATGGATTCAGTCTTGACTCCTCAGCCAATGACTTAACCTTCAATCTCTATTACGAATACAATATTTTAGAAAACATGTCATTGTTAGACTCCTATTTTTCCATTGCCTCTTTAGGAATTGTCGCCGCTTACGCCGTCCCTGCCTACCGAGATTATACCGTGCGTTCCAAAATTGGCAGCAAACTGTACGCCAGACCCATCATTGCAGCAAAACTAGAAGTGGCCCAGTTCTATGCGAAAAACAACAAATTTCCCAAGCAAAAAGAACTCAAAGCCTTACAAAACAACAAACAAAGTTACCAATACGATGCCACAAATGGGGCAATCATCATAAAATATACCCGCACCGATGACCACTCACTAGCTGGCAAAACACTCAAACTGATACCCATTGATAAAAATGGTCATTTGCAATGGTATTGCCAAACAAAACTGCCAAGCCGCTGGCTACCACATACCTGCCGCAACATCATCATGAAATAAGCATTCTTCAAATACCCAAATCCCGATAGTGAATCGCAATAAAGAGTGCAAGCAATGAGTCGTATCATCCGTGATAATTTGCC
>CAZQMH010000030.1:8515-15395 GCA_964594435.1 uncultured Alcanivoracaceae bacterium | reverse complement strand
TATGGCTTGTTCAAAGGACTTTTTGGCGTGTTTTGCCAGTTTGCCAGCACTGAATGTGCCTGCCACTCCAGCATAGGTGGAATAAACAATGCCTTCCCACGATAAGGCGTGGGCATTTTTTGGATGCTCAACCACATATTGGGTGGCTGTTTTGGCTAATTTTTCAAAGGCGGCTTCTTGCTCGTCTTCGGCAGTTTGGTAATTGATTTGAGCCCATTGTTTTTGAATGGCTCGAATTTCATCAGTCATTTGAGCTTGTGCAAAAATACTGACAAAGATTAAGAAAAGTATGATTTTTTTCATGGTTTCACCTATTTAGTTAATGTTTGTTTAATGGTTTTGTGGTCTTTATTGATGGCATTGCTAACAACACTGGGCAATAAAGCGTTAATTTTGGCAAATAGCTTTTCCGGAAAGCCAAAAAACTTTTCGCTGTGATTTTTTTCGATTGATTTAATGATTTGTGGCACAATGTCTTCGGCTTTATCCACGGCATTTTTCAGTTTTTTATTGAGGTCATTGACTTGGTCGCTGTTAATGCTGGTGGCAATGGCTCGGGGCGCCAAGTAGTGAACTGACACCGAAGTGTCACTGAGTTCTCTATTTAGGGCTTGTGAAAAGCCACGCAAGCCAAATTTACTGGCACAATATGTGCTAAATCCTGGGTAGCCAATGGCTCCAAAAGTGGAACCTATATTAATGATTCTGCCACTTTTTGCCGATTTTAACCATGACATTAACGCTTGACTGAGCATTATCGGAGCCAATAAATTGATGTCTAGCTGGGCTTTTATTTCTTCATTCGATTGCTGCGACAAAAAGGCGGCGGTGCTGATGCCAGCATTATTGATAAGCATGTGACTGTTTGACTTATGCTTTATTACTGTTGCTAACAAGTCGGTTTGAAAACGCGTAGCATTAACATCTCCCACAACTATGGTGCATTTTTTTAGGTTTTGTTTGAGTTGTTGCAGTTTTCCAATATTTCTGCCCGTTAGGATTAAATGGGCTCCACGTTGGCTAAGATTTTTGCATAAATGTTGCCCAAGCCCACCATAAGCCCCCGTGATAATAACGGTTTGTTGTTGCCAATCTAAACTCATGTGGCAATACCTCGAAAAATATTGCCATAAAGTTGGTAAAAACGTTTGCAGGATTTAATCACGACAGCCAATTGTTTATTATCCAAACGGTTGACTAAATCTTCAAAAAACTTTTGGTGATCAATATCCAAATCACCGTGCGAAATCAAGTAGCTGAAGGCTTTTTGCGGCAAGCCAAGTGATTCTTTGATTTTATTGGCTGCGTTGGTTGCCAATTGCACACTGGTGCCTTCCAGCACATGCACCATGCCCAAAAAACACAAAGGGTCGATGCGATTAATCGAATCATAGGCATAAGCCACCATCATTTCGGTGGCAAAGTCGGGTTCTGATTGTGCAACTTTTTGTTTATCACCACCACACGCTTCAATGTCATTTAATATCCACTTTTCATGCCCCAATTCTTCTTCGATATATTCTGCCATCATTGACCGAAGCCATTCATCTTGTTCGCAAATTTTACTGCCTGTTAACATCAGTAAAGGCACGGTGTGTTTTACATGGTGATAAGCTTGCGTTAAAAATGCGATATAAGTTGTTAATGGAATTTGCCCTTGTAAAGCTTTTTGAATAATAGGAATACTGACCAAAGCTGATTGCTCGTTTTGTGTTGCTTGACACAGTTTTTCAAATGCGGTTGCAGCATCCTGTTTGGTCGATTGTTGATTAAGTGTGTGCATAGATGTTCTCTAATTGTTTTTTATAGTGTTTAAAAATTATCTTAGCTTTGGTTTTGCCAGAAGCGGTTAGCATTTTATTGTCAAGGCTAAAAGCTTGGTCGCAATGAATGATTTCTTTGACTTTGGCATAATCAGGTAAGGATTGATTGATTTTATCCACCGCTTTTTTTATAGTTGTTTTATCACTTGAACTGACACAAAGAGCCGTTAAAAAAGGCTGGGCTTCGCCATAAACCACCACTTGGCTGATGTCATCTTGAGCTAAGAGTTCGGCTTCAATCCAGTCGGGTGAAATATTGCGACCAAATGAGTTAATGATAATGTTTTTCTTGCGTCCTATTATGTACAGGTTGTTGTTTTCATCAAATCGCCCCAAATCACCAGTACGGAAGTGTTCTTCGTGCTTGGCTTTTTGACCCAAATAGCCTAAAAACACGTTGCCTTTGACGATAATTTCATCATCTTCGGCAATTTCCACTTGCTGATGCGGCAAAACCTGCCCAACGCTACCAGCATTTTGTGCATCGGTGTTTAAACTTATAACCGAACCGCATTCACTGATGCCATAGCCTTCGTAAACGGGTAAACCTAGTTTTTGGGCTTTGAGCAATAAACCTTTGGAACAAACCGCACCACCGACGGCAATAAATTTCAAAAACGGTAATTTTACCTGATGGTGTTCACACATATAAAGTATGGCTTTGAGCATTTGTGGCATTAAAATAAGGCTATCAGGCTGGTATTTCACTAAACTTGCAATCAGTTTTTTAATGTCTAATGAACTGGAACCGCTTAAACCAAGCTCGGTTAAACTCGGTGTGATGACTTCAATATCACGCTGTTGGGCAGCATAATGAGCCGCCATGTTTTCCAATAAAACACTTAAAGGCAAAACGCACAGGTGTTTTTTCACCCCAAATTTTTGCGTAATATCGGCAAGAGATTTGCCCACTTTTTGTAAATGCGATAGACTTAAACAAACACCTTTTGGTTCTCCAGTTGTGCCTGACGTAAAAGTAATTTTGTGGGTTTTTGCAGGCAGCTTTGGGTAGTTAGTCATGAATTTTTCCATCAAAACAACACCATCACACAAACGAGAACTAAAGCTAAATCCCATGGCAAGCCACAAATCTTCGGCTTGCGGATGACAAACAACAGTGTTGACACCTGCTTTTTTCACCATAAATTGAATTTGTTGCGGGGTGAAAAAATGCGGTATGGGAATAATAACCGCTTGGTCTTTGCTTAATAATTTATCTAATTTTAACCACAATTCACTGTTGTCTAAGTGCAAAGCGACCCGAGAGTTTGGATGGACTATTTGCATTATTAATTGAGGTTATTTTTAACGCTAGAGTAATAGACGGCAGGTTTGAAGTTGTAATACCGTCCCCAGTCTTTGGCTGCTCCATTAACTTTTGAAATATCAGCCTCTGTAATGTGATTTAACTCAATTCCCAATTTATGGAAATAGGTCTTTATGGGACGAGTGAGTGTGTAGATTGCCCAATCGACATTTAAGGTCTTAATAAATCTCCCTAAAAAAGGGATAACGGTTTTTATGTCCTTTCGATTGTTAACAGCAAAGCTACCAAGCTCAACTATTTTTGATCGTGTTGTTAAAGTGTTTTCTAACTGAGCGATAGTTTGTTCGATATTTTCTGTTAAATAACATTCAGAAAAAAGACCCTCACGTGATGCCAATCTTATTCCGACTGCCGCAATTATTGCATTGTCATTGACATTTCTAACTGTTAATATTTTAGGAAAAAATATTTTTAACTGTGCGGAAAAGTTTTTTTCGTAAGCTGCCTGAATAAACTGCTCAACTTCTTTTCTGTTGCAGTGCTCTTGAGTGACTATCTCAATCAATAAACTCTTATTTTGTTTGTTTTGTTCTAGCATTGAGTTGTCTTTTGTTATTTTTAAGGTCATCATAATTGTTTGTTTGTTACTTTATACAGACACTTAGAGAGACAGACTTATTGTAATCAATCGTAAGAATAGCAAATAAAACGATTGATTTTTCATAATGCTCTCTCCAAGTGTTAAACAAACGTTAAGTATAGTAAAATTATTCAATGACTAAGCAAATTGCCAAGAAAGATTTAGAACTAGCCAAAGCCATCATTGATGGAAATGAAGCAATTTTCAATCAATTTTTTACCGATTATTACCCTCGCTTGTTTCGTTTTATAATGAGTCGAGTGGACGGCAATCGGGATTTATCCGATGATTTTGCCCAACAAACCATGTGCAAAGCGATTGATAACATGTCCAGCTTCCGAGGGGAAGCCGCTTTATTTACTTGGATGTGTCAAATCAGTCGTTCATTAATCCATGCACATTTTGTTAAAGAAAAACGCCGCGGTAAAGTGGTTGTGCCAATGGCTGATACGCAAGAGGTTAGAGATGTGCTTGATACCGTTGCCATCAGCGAAAACCAACAGCCAGAAAAGGTGAGTGAATCGCAAAACTTGGGGCATCTTATTGCCGAAGTGATGGATAATTTACCCAATAATTACGGTGATTTGTTGGAAATGAAATACGTAGAACATTTATCGGTTGCCCAAATTGCAGAAAAAACCAACACCAGTATGATTTCCGTACAGTCATCATTGGCAAGGGCACGAAAAGCCTTTAAGGCGGTTATGCAATCAATTGAAAAAAACCATAAAATACAAACCACTCAATCAGGAACGTGGAAGATATAAATCATGAATACAAAACTCAACTCGCAAAACATAGAAGAATTAATCAGCACTTTTGGTAAACGAGAAGCGCCCGATGAGCTGATGATGAAAAACGCACAAGCCAAGGTCAAAGCCCATTGGCAAG
Source organism: uncultured Alcanivoracaceae bacterium (assembly GCA_964594435.1). GTDB lineage: Bacteria > Pseudomonadota > Gammaproteobacteria > Xanthomonadales > Marinicellaceae > NORP309. Next base: position 10,774 of record CAZQMH010000030.1, on the reverse strand, counting down.
CATCTGTCAAACAACAAAAAACCCGACGTAGACGTTTATCCATGATGCGTATAGCGGCTAGTTTTGTGGCATTGGCAGCGGTATTGTTGCTACTCAAAGGCAATTTTCTGCATTCAAATCCCACAAATATTGGTGAAGTATTGTTTACTCAAGGAACGGTCTCGGTCTCCACTAATCAATTGGATTGGCATCCTTTAGGCACACAAACTGCATTGCAAACAGGGCAATGGCTTAAAACCACTGATAAGAGTTATATCAATTTTGCTTTAAGTGACCAAAGCCAAATCAGGCTGAATGCCAACACGGTTTTGCACCTTGATTCAACAAAGCAAATTCATTTGCTCAAAGGCGAAATTTACCATGATGCCGATACGCAAAAATCCAATCCGTTGCTGATTAAAACTCAATTTGGCGTGATTGAACACATTGGCACCCGTTATGCGGTGTCGGTCAATGACAAGGAACTTGTTATAAAAGTTCGCAATGGTTTGGTGAAATTATCAGCAGATACCGTGCAAACAACCTTGAACAAAGGTGATTTGGTGGAATTAAACCCACACGGTAAATACAAAAAATCATACATCAATGCTTATGATGCCCAATGGAACTGGACGAAAAAAGCCCTCAAACCCTTTGTGCTCAACCACAAGAACTTGGCAGATTTTATCAATAATTACGCTCATGAAAATGGTTTGGAGATAAACTGGAACAAGCAAGAACTGATAGCCAAACAAGTTGAATTGGTCGGAGATTTTGCTCAATTACGTGATGCACAACTATTAAAAACGGTATTTTTAAGCACAAAATTTGATTTTGAAATAAAACAAGGTATATTAACCATCAATCCTTAGGTTACACTTTTATAGTTAATGAATAGAAAGTTATGGTTGTTGCCCATCTTATTAGTGCTGTGTTTAAATTCTTTTGCGAAATCACAAAATCTCTCGCAATGGATAGATGACTTTAAAAAAACAGGTATTAATATTTTTTACAGCAGTGATTATGTTACCTCTGACAACTTAAAAACTACTTTAGAAACAAGCGAACCATCAATTGCAGCATTAAATCAAGCACTAGCCACTAAAGGTTTTGAACTGGTTGAGGTGGAAAAAAATAGAATTTATGTTATCAAACCCCAAGCACAACAAAAAACTTCACTCAAAACAGGGCTCATTGTTGAAGTACGTGATGCAGAGCAACAAAAAAAAATCAACCAGATCAAAGCCAAGCTAACGGGTGGTGAATTGCAGCTTTTTACCGATGGTTTTGTGACGTTTTACGATATTGATACACGCACCAACTCGATTATTATCTCATCAGCGGGTTATTTTCCCAAAAAAGTAAATTTAAAGCTTAATCAAGGCGATTACCAAGCTTTGCAGGTTGATTTGACTCGAAAACCCGTCAGTTTGGATAAAATTATTGTCACCGCTAGCCTGTTTAATTTAACCAATCCCAATGCTTCCCAACACGCTATTTTGCGTGAAGACATTGAAAACTCGGTTTCCTTAAACAATGACCCTTTGCGTTCGGTATCGGATTTGGCAGGTAATTCGACAACTGGTTTAAGTGGACGGTACCGCACCCGTGGTGGGCATGAAAACGAATCTTTGATTTTATTTGATAATTACGTGCTTCGCAATCCTTACCATTTCAATCACTTTTTTTCACTGTATTCAACCATTAACGAAAGTGTAGTGGACAACCTTGATTTTTACACGGGTATTTTCCCCGTACAATACGGCGGTCGATTAAGTTCGGTATTATCGGCACAAAGTGGCGATAATGTTAACAAATCTAAGCATGAAGTTGGGGCTGATTTTGTCAGTGCTTATTATACCTATCGCAACCATAACCAGGATTATTCTCGCCAAAGTTTAGTTTCAGTAAGAACCAGTTTAAATTTGGTTGATGAAAAACTTGTGGATGAAGGTTATCTTGACCCTGATGTCCATGATTTGTATATTAAGTTAAGCCAAGACCTCAATAGTCAGTGGCAAGCTTCACAGCATCTTTTAATGGCAAGTGATGACATAATCTTTGAGGTTGGGAAATTACCTCGCCAAGAAGATACCGAAAAAGCCGAATCCAAACACCGTGACCTTAATATGTGGGCACAGTGGAACCAACAAACTGGCACGACCAATCGCAACATCCAGATTTACTACAACACCGCATCAAAAACCCGTTTTGGATTGTTGCGTGATGTGCATTCCGATGCCAATTTGTATGAAACCACCGATACTTCATTTTATGGCA